>DASUDH010000249.1:0-3856 GCA_036275675.1 Solirubrobacteraceae bacterium
GGATCGGTCTCGCCGACGGCTCGGCCTGGGTCAATGACGAGCTGGCCGGCGACGACCCCGAGACACTCGGTCGCGAGGTCGCAGAACGACTGCTCGCGGTCGGAGCCGGGGAGATGCTCGCCGCATGACGGGACGCGTGCATCTGGTCGGCGCCGGCCCCGGCGACCCCGGCCTGCTGACCGCGCGCGCTCTCGAGCTGATCGCGCGCGCCGACACGATCCTCTATGACCGGCTGATCCCGGCGCAGGCGCTGGACGGGGCGCGCGCGGACGCGGAGCTGTTGTTCGTCGGCAAGCAGGGCGGCGGCGAGTCGGTGCCCCAAGAGCAGACGCAGGCGCTGATGATCGAGCGGGCTTTGGCGGGCCGCGAGGTCGTGCGGCTGAAGGGCGGCGACCCGTTCGTGTTCGGCCGCGGCGGCGAGGAGGCCCTCACGCTGCGCGAGGCCGGTATCCCGTTCGACGTCGTGCCGGGCGTCACCGCGGGCGTAGCCGCCGCCGCCTACGCGGGCATCCCGGTCACGCACAGGGGTCTCGCGACGGCGGTGGCGTTCATCACCGGACATACGCGCGCCGATGCGCGGGACGAGCGCGGTGACGTTCTTGGGCGGGGCGAGGACGAGGCTACGGTCGCACCCGGGCCGGAGAGCCAGATGGAGCCATCTGCGGCAGCTGGGCGCTGCGACACCGAGCGGGGTACGTCGGGGACCGAGGCGGATCAGGCAGACCTCGACTGGACCGCGCTCGCCGCCTTCCCGGGCACGCTCGTGTTCTACATGGGCGTGCGCCAGCTGGAGCGGATAGCCGAGTCGCTGATTTGCGCCGGGCGGCCCGCGTCGCAGCCCGCGGCGGTCGTGGAACGCGGCACGCTCCCCGACCAGCGCGCGGTGAGGGGCACGCTCGCGACGATCGCCGAGGTCGTGCGCCGCGAGCAGATCAAAGCGCCCGCGATCACCGTCGTCGGAGCGACCGCCGAGCTGGCGGACCGCCTGGATTGGCTCGTGCCGCTTCCGCTGGCAGGACGCGTCGTGGCCGTCACGCGCGCACGCGCCCAGGCCAGCGCGCTGGCGCGCCGACTGGGAGAGCTCGGCGCCACGGTCGTGCAGGCGCCGACGATCCGCACGCGAGCGCTGGGCGGACCGGCGCTCGACCCGGCGCCCTACGACCTCATCTGCCTGACGAGTCCCAACGGGGTTGACGCCCTGTTCGAGCGGCTGGCGACCGGGGGGCTCGATGCTCGCTCGCTCGCGAAAGCGCGCATCGCCGCGATCGGGCCGGACACGGTCCGCGCCCTGGCAGATCACGGGGTCGCGGCCGACATCGTGCCCGAGCGCTTCGTGGCCGAGTCGCTCGTAGAGGCGCTGACGGACGTCGATGTACGTCGTGCGCTCGTGGGGCGCGCGAGCCGGGCGCGCGACGTGCTGCCGGACGCGCTGCGCGAGCGCGGCGCCGAGGTCGATGTGGTCGCGTTGTACGAGACGGTCGCCGAGCCGCTCTCCGAGCGGGCACTGGCAAGCGCGCGGACGGCCGACTACGTCACGTTCACGTCCTCCTCGACCGTGCGCTACTTCCTGCAGGCCGCCGGCGGGATCGAGGAGCCAGACGGCGATTCGCGGGCAGCCGGTCCGCTCGCGACGGGCGCCGTCTTCTCACCCGCCACACGGATCGTGTCGATCGGGCCGATCACGAGCGCGACGCTCCGAGAGCACGACCTCGAGCCCCATGTCGAGGCGGAGCACCACGACATCGACGGGATCATTGACGCGCTGCTGGCAGATGCCGCCCAGTGACCGCGATGAGATCCGGCCTCGGCCATCCGCGGCTGCACCTGCGGCGCACCGGCTCGACGAACGAGCGAGCCCGCCAGTTGGCGATCGCGGGGGCCCCACACGGCACGCTCGTGACCGCCGCCGAGCAGACGGCCGGGCGCGGGCGGCAGGGCCGTGTCTGGTCGGCCCCGCCGGGCAGCTCACTGCTCTGCTCGCTGGTGCTGCGGGAGCCGCCAGCGCTGCTGTCGCTGATCGCGGCGGTGGCGGTGTGCGAGGCGATCGGCGGGCAGGCGCGGGTGAAGTGGCCGAACGACGTGGTGATCGAGCGAGCCCGACCGGACGACAACGAGAAGGTCCTTGCCAAGCTCGCGGGCATCCTGATCGAGGGACGTCCTCAGGAAGGCTGGGCGGTGCTCGGGATCGGAGTCAACGTGGCCGTGCGACTCGAGGACCTGCCGGCGGAGGCGCGCGGCAGCGCGGCGAGCCTGGAGCGTCCTGAGAGCGCCATCGAGCCGCTGCTCGCAGACCTGCTCGCGGCGCTCGCGCGGCGCATGACGGAGCCTACGCAGGCGCTGCTCGATGCGTGGCGCGAGCGCGACGCCCTGCTCGGCCGCGAGGTCTCCTGGGCCGAGGGGCACGGACGAGCCGAGGGGATCGACGGCGATGGTCGCCTGCTGGTGCGCCTCGGCGACGGTACGGCGGCGGCGCTCGGCGCCGGTGAGGTTCACCTGGCGTCTGTCGGCTGATCGGCCCGCTCGAGCGCCTCTTCGACGTTGCGCTGCAGCTCCTCGCCGGCGCCGGGGCCCAGCTCGCCGTTGCCGCCGGAGGGCCGGACCGCATCGCTCGACAGCGCCTCGGCGAGCACCGCGTCCGAGGGGACCTCGGCGCCTGTGGCCTTGCCGTTGGCCGATTCTCGTGCGGCGGGGCGGCGGGTCTTCTCGACCTTCGCCGCCTTACCCGCGCCACCGCCCTCGCCGGCGCGCTTGCCCTGTGCTCCCTGGGTGTGCCCCTCCATGGGGTGCTGTCCCTTGCGCCGGCGACGCGCGCCGCGGAGACGGCGCTTGGGGAAGTTGCGCAACAGCTCGCGTGCGAGCGCTGGTGGCTTGCGGGCCATGCGAGTGCGGGCGCCGCGCAACACCTCCTCCGCCTCGGGGGTGTGGGCGAGCGCGGCGGCGAGCAGCGCGGCGGCCAGTCGGCGGTCCTGCTTGCGCGCGGCGTGGACGAGCCGGCGCGCGTTGCGCGCATGGGCGCCGCCGGCGGAGTTGACGAGCAGGCCGAGCAGCCGCTTGGTCTCGGGCCAGCGCTGGACGGCGTACTCCTCGTGGACCTCGCGCGTGTACTCGGCCAGACGCCAGATCCACGCG
Source organism: Solirubrobacteraceae bacterium (assembly GCA_036275675.1). Lineage (GTDB taxonomy): Bacteria > Actinomycetota > Thermoleophilia > Solirubrobacterales > Solirubrobacteraceae > Palsa-744. Next base: position 3,130 of record DASUDH010000249.1, read on the forward strand.
TTGGCCTGGTCACGGCGGCCGATGCGCCGCTCCACCAAGGCGCGCAGCATGATCTTGGCGGCCTCGCGGCGCTCCTCGCGGGGCCAGGCGCCGAAGATGTCGATCGCCGTGTCGAACGCGTCGGGATCGCGCAGAGCAGCGATCTCCGAGAGCGCCTTCAGGCGCAGCTGCGAGCTCTTGTTGCGTTGCACGGCGGTGATCAGGAAGCGGTTCTTGAGCTCGCCGGTGCGGTCGAAGTGGAGCATCGCGCGGGCCCTGCGCCAGCCGTTGGGGGTCACGCGCGCGCCCGCGAGCGCCGCCCACACATGCTGCTCGCCGTAGTCGAGGTGCTCGACGGCGATCCGCCACAGCTCGCGCTCGAACACCTCGGCGCGCCGCTCGGGCTCGCTCGGCACCGGAAGTACACGACGCTCGACTCGCACCCGGCGGCCGCGGCCGCGGCGGACCGGCCCGACGACGATCGCGCCGCCGCGGTAGACGTCGCGATCGAGCAGCGAGTGCAGCGTCACGACCGGATCGTCATGTTTGGTCGCCGGGTGGACGAAGTCGACGACGATCCCGGCCTCCTTGCCGGGGTGACGCCGGGTGACCCGGCCGACGCGCTGCTGGTAGATCCGCTTGGACGCGGTGGGCGCCAGGTGCATGCAGATCGTGGCCCGGGGGGCATTCCAGCCCTCGGCCAGGATCTGCGCGTTGACCAGCACGTTGATGTCCCCGCGCTCGTACG
>DASUDH010000250.1:0-2451 GCA_036275675.1 Solirubrobacteraceae bacterium
GCTTCGGCAAGACCGTCGAGCACAACCTCGCGCTGCTGCGCCGGCTCGACGAGCTGGCGGCGCTGGGCAGGCCGATCGTGGTCGGTACCTCGCGCAAGAGCTTCCTCGGACGGATCGCCACCGACGTGCACGGCGCCGCGGAGCCCGTCGCGGCCGGCGAGCGCCTGCCGGGGACGCTCGCGACGAACGTGATGGCGCTCGAGCGCGGCGCGCGCGTGTTCCGCGTCCACGATGTCGCTCCTGTCGCCGCCGCGCTCGCGGTGGCGGCTGCTACGTTGAGCGGCAAATGGACGGCGACGGGAACGACGAGCTGAGCGGGGAGGAGCGTCCGCAGGGCGGCGCGCACGATCTCCCCGAGGATGCCGAAGAGCGGCACGGCTACGACGAGAACGATGACGAGGACGACGATGGGGGCTTCGAGACCGTCACGATCGAGATCAGCGGCCTCTCGCTCTACACGCGTCACGGTGTGAGCGTCGCCGAGCGCGAGATCGGGCAGCGGCTGCTGATCGACCTGCGGCTGGACATCGGCGAAACCGACGCCACGGTCACCGACCGCGTGCAGGACACGGTCGACTACGCCGAGGTCTGCCAGCTCGTGGCGCTCGTGGCGCAGCAGCGCTCCTACAAGACGCTCGAGCGCCTGTGCAGCGCGATCGCGGATCGGCTGCTCGCCGACTTCGAGCTGGAAGGCGTGTGGGTGAAGGCATCCAAGCCCGAGCCGCCCATCCCGCTGCCGGTGGACGACGTGTCGGTCGAGGTATGGCGCGAGGCCAGGGAGTAGGGACACATCTCGTGGTATTCCGGCAGGATGCCCGGCAGCAGGCATGGACCCATGGGGTTGGGGGGTATTGAACTTTTTGGAATTGCCAATTGTCTATACATATAGTATATGCGATGGTAGTTAACGCAAAAAGAGCAGACATCCTTGGACGCTCTACCCAATCGTCCCTTGACAAATTAGTTAGCAGTCACTCATAATGTGGTCCGTGGGTTGGACCGAGAATTCCACCGCTTTTGCGCAGCCGTGATCGCTCGCCTCGCGAACCTGGCCGTCCGGCGCTCCAGGCGCATCCTGCTCATCTCGGGCGTGGTCTTCCTGGTGGCAGCCGCATTCGGCGGCCCGGTGGTATCGATCCTCAAGAGCGAAAACTCAGACTTTCAGGATCCCGCCTCGCAGAACCAGCAGGTCCTGAGGGCGATCGAACACGCCACCGGACAGACCGCCACATATGGCCTCGTGGCGCTCGTGTCGAGCCGGGGCGACGTACGCGCCGACCTCGCCGCCCAGCGTCAGAGCGCACACGTGGTGGCCCTACTGTCGGCGCAACCCGGCTTCCAGCGTGCGATCGACTACCCGAGGACCCATCTGCCGGAGCTCGTTTCGCGCGACGGTCGTCAAACGCTCGTGCTCGCCGCCTTCGCCACGCGCGCGGACTCCACCCATGCGGTGGAGCGGGTGCGGCCACAGCTCGGTGGCGGCGTGCGCTTCGGCGGTAACGACGTGGCGTTCGACGAGATCAACAAAACGACCTCCTCCGACCTCGAGCGCGCTGAGATGTTCGCCTTCCCGATCCTGCTGCTGCTCTCGTTCTGGGTGTTCCGCGGCCTCGTCGCCGCCACCCTGCCGCTGCTCGTGGGCGGCTTCGCGATCGTTCTGACGTTCCTGTTGCTGCGACTGGTCGACCACGTCGCGGGGCTGTCGATCTTCGCGGTCAACCTCGTCACCGGCATGGGCCTCGGCCTCGGCATCGACTACAGCCTGTTCGTGCTCGCGCGCTACCGCGAGGAGCTCGCGGGTGGCGCCGATGTGCGCGCAGCAATCCTGCGCACCTTGCAAACCGCCGGACGGACGGTGCTCTACAGCTCGCTGACCGTGGCGGGTGCGCTCGCCTCGATGCTCGTCTTCCCGCTGCGCTTCCTCTACTCGATGGGAGTCGGCGGTGCGCTCGTGGCGCTCTCCGCCGGCGCCGTCTCGCTGCTGGTGCTCCCCGCTGTGCTGGTCGCCCTCGGTCCCCGCATCGACGCTCTCGCTCCCGCCCGGCTGCAGCGCAGCGCGGCTCGTACGGCACGGTCAAGCGAGCAGGGGGGCTGGTACCGGCTCGCGCGCGCGGTCATGCGCCGCCCCGGGCTCGTGGCGCTGGTGACGGCCGCCGTGCTCCTGGCGGTCGCGCTGCCGTCGCTGCGCATGGCGCTGGCGCCCGCCGACGCCCATGTGCTGCCCGCCTCCTCGGAAGCACGGCAGGTCGCGGAAACGCTCACCCGCGACTTCTCCGTCGATGCCTCGCAGACGGTAACTATCGTCGCGCGAGCCCAGGCGAACGAAGCGCGGAGTGTGGCTGCCGTCGCGGCGCGCGCGAGCGGCATAGCCGGCACGCAGGCGAGCGCGGGCCCGCCGCGCTATGTCGGCCGCGGCGTGTGGGAGATCGAACTGCAACCGCAGGGCACCGA
>DASUDH010000251.1:0-3609 GCA_036275675.1 Solirubrobacteraceae bacterium
GGGGGTCGGGCCAGCCAAACGTCACGTTCGAATTCAGCTCGAGTGGGATCAAAATCTTCCAGCGCGTCACGCGCGAAATCGCCGAACGCGGGCAGCAGGCGCAGTTGCCCGGGATCTCGAAGCGGGGCGCTGTTCAGCACTTCGCGGTGGTGCTCGACAACCAGATCATCACGGCGCCGTTCATCGACTACACCGCTAACCCGGAAGGCATCGACTCGACGACCGGCTCACAGATATCGGGTGGCTTCACGCTCACCTCGGCCCAGAACCTCGCAGACGAGCTCCAGTCCGGCGCGCTGCCGATCAAGCTCGAACTGATCTCCGAGTCGCAGGTGTCCGCGACGCTCGGCAAGACGGCGCTCAACCAGGGGCTGATCGCGGGACTAGTCGGCTTTGCGGTCGTGTGCCTGTTCCTGCTGGCGTTCTACCGCGTGCTCGGAGCGATCGCGGTCGGCGGGCTGGTCGTGTACGGCCTGTACTTCTTCGCGCTGATCAAGCTGATCCCGATCACGCTCACGCTGCCCGGCATCGCCGGTCTGATTCTGACGATCGGCATCGCGGCGGATGCGAACATCGTGATCTTCGAGCGCGTCAAGGAGGAGATCCGCGGCGGGCGCTCGATCGCGGCTGGCATAGCTACCGGCTATAGGCGGGGCTTCGCCGCGATCGTCGACGCCAACGTGGTGACTTTCATGACCGCGTTCATCCTGTTCGCGCTCGCCACCGCGGAAGTGCAGGGCTTCGCGTTCACGCTCGGGATCGGCACGCTGCTGACCCTGTTCACGGCCGTGCTCGCCACGCAGGCGGCGCTCGGCGCGATGGGGCGCTCGCGGGTCGTCTCGCACCCGGCGCTGCTCGGCGCGGGGCGCAGAAGCCGAAAATGGACGTTCGACTTCATGGGCGCCTCGCGCTGGTTCTTCTCGCTGTCGGGCTGCATCCTCTTGATCGGGGCGCTCGCGATCGGCGGCAAGGGCCTGAACTTCGGCATCGACTTCAAATCGGGCACGCGCATCCAGACAGCGTTCGTCAAGCCCGTCAGCGAGAGCCAGATCCGCTCAGTGATGTCGGCGGCGGGCTATCCGAGCGCCGAGATCCAGAAGTTCACGAGCAAGGGCGTCGGCGGGCAGGGCTTCCAGATATCCTTGAAGAAGCTGCGTCCTGAACAGGTGCAGCGCGTCAAGGCCGACCTCGACTCCAAGTTCGGCTCCGGGCCCTCCTCGCTGGGTACGAAGAACTTCTCGAGCACCTCGATCGGCCCGACGTTCGGGCAGACGATCGCCAAAAGCGCGATCATCGCGATCATCGCGTCGCTGCTCGTGATATCCGCCTACATAGCGCTGCGGTTCGAGTGGAAGTACGCGATTCCGGTGCTGATCGCGCTGATGCACGATCTCTTGATTACCGCCGGGGTGTACTCGCTCACCGGCCGCGAAGTGACGACCGCGACAGTGGCCGCGCTCCTGACGATCCTGGGCTACTCGCTGTACGACACGATCATCGTGTTCGACCGCGTGCGCGAGAACGTTCCGCGCATGCCGCGGGCCGCGTTCTCGCAGATCGTCAACCGCTCGATGTCGGAGGTCCTGACTCGCTCGCTTGCCACGAGCTTCTGCACGCTGCTGCCCGTGCTCTCGCTGCTGCTGTTCGGAGGCGCGACGCTGAAGGACTTCGCGTTCGCGCTGCTCGTCGGCATCGCCTCTGGCGCCTACTCGTCGATCTTCATCGCCTCGCCGGTGCTGACGCACTGGAAGGAGCGCGAGGGCGTCTACCGCAACCGCCGCGCGCGGCTCGTGCGCGACATCGGCTACGTGCCGGCGTATGCGACCGCGCTCGGAGAGGCCCCGATCGACGTGGAGCCGGCCACGCGGGCCAAGCGCCGCCGGCGCGCCGCCGCGATCATTGCGGAGGAGCCCGGAGAGCAGCTTTCCAAGGAGGAGTTCGACGAGCTCGTGCGCGACATCGGCCCCGAGCTCGCCGAGCAGCCTGGACCAGCCCGTACGGGCGTGAGCCTGCGAGGCAGACGCGCGCGCAGAGCCGACGCGCAGCAGCCGGACCAGGATGGCGGCGGCGGCGAGGCCGGGACCCAGCGCGACCCGACGGCCGACTTGACGCCGGAGGATCTGGTCCTCAAGGATCAACCGGGCCGGCGCGCGAAGCAGCGCCGGCCACGAAACCGCCGGCACGGGAGGGCACGCTGATGCTCCGTCCCGCGATCCACCGTCGCCAGGGAGGTAGTCGCTGATGGGAATGCTCGCGTGGGTGATGATGGGCCTGTCGATCTGGCACTTCACGATCTTCCTGCCCGACCGTTTCTGGGGTGGGATCGTAGGAGCGTTCGTCGGCTCGCTTGCAGGGGCCGTGCTCGTTGGGCTCTTGATCTACGGGATCAAGACCTCCTCGTTGCAGGTTCCCGGCATCAAAGCGACGGATGTCTCGGTGGTCCTGTATGCGGTCCCCGGCGCGTTGCTCGGGATAGCCGCGGTCTACCTCGAGGGGATCAGGCGCAGCCGGACCATCCCCGGCGAACGCCGCGCCTGAGACAGCGCTCGAGCGCCCCGCGGCGCGCGCGCTCAGGGCTTCCGTCTAGTCCGGACCGTAGTGTGGCCGCTCGATGGTTCGCTTCGAGGTATCCGACTGCAGCCGTGAGGATGTGGCACGTCTGCGCGAGCAGCTGCACGTCAGCGCCGCGATGGGGCAGGTGCTCGCACGGCGCGGCTACCGCGACCCGCGGCGCGCGAGAGCGTTCCTCGCGGCCGAGGAGCGGCACGAGCTGGAGTCCTTCCAAGGCCTGCTGGACGCGGCAGGATTGATCGTCGATCGTGTGAACGGCGGACGGCAGGTCACCGTCCACGGCGACTACGACGTCGACGGCGTGTGCTCCACCGCGGTGCTCGTGCGCGCCTTGCGCAGGCTCGGCGCCCGCGTGGACTGGTATCTGCCCGACCGCGCCGGGGACGGCTACGGATTGAGCGCCGCCACAGTGCGGCGCCTCGCCGAACGGGGCACGGAGCTCTTGATCACCGCCGACTGCGGGATCACCGCCGTCGAGGAGGTCGCTCTGGCGCGCTCCCTCGGGGTCGACGTGATCGTCAGCGATCATCACCTGGCGCGCGCCGATGGCGCTCTCCCCGTCGCCCCGATCGTGCACCCGGCCCTGTGCGGCTATCCGTGTCCGGAGCTGTGCGCGGCGGCGGTGGCCCACAAGCTCGCCCAGGCGACGCTCCAGGTGGCGGGGCGCGACGCTGACGATCTCGACGACGACCTCGATCTCGTGGCGCTCGCGACGATCGCCGACGTAGTGCCGCTCGTCGGCGAGAACCGCAGCCTAGTCCGCCGCGGCCTGCGCGCGCTCGCGGGCACGGCCAAGCCGGGCTTGCGAGCGCTCATGTCGGTAGCGCGCGTCGATCCGGGCAAGGTCGACGAGCGTGCGGTCGGATTCGGGCTCGCGCCGCGGATCAACGCCGCCGGACGGCTTTACCGGGCCGATGCGGCGCTCGAGCTGATCCTCACCGAGGACAGGGTGCGTGCCGCTCTCCTCGCACAGGAGCTCGACCGCGCCAACAGCGAACGCCGGCACACCGAGCAGCTGATCCGTGTGCAGGCCGAGGC
>DASUDH010000252.1:0-3740 GCA_036275675.1 Solirubrobacteraceae bacterium
ATGGACCACCGAATCGAGATTCGGTGAGCGTTTGAGAGGGGAAACACGGACCTACCTGCCGACGATCCGCTCCCACGCCTCGCTCAGCACGGGACGCAGGATCGCCTCGATCTCATCGAACTGCTCGCGGTCGGCGATCAGCGGTGGGGAGAGTTGCACGACCGGGTCGCCGCGATCGTCGGTGCGGCAGATCAGCCCGCGCCTGAACAGCTCGCCGGAGAGGAAGCCGCGCAAGAGCTCCTCGGACTCGTGCGCATCGAAGGTCTGCTTGGTGTCCTTGTCCCTGACGAGCTCGATCGCGTGGAAGTAGCCCGCCCCGCGCACGTCGCCGACGATCGGCAGGTCGCGCAGGCCGTCGAGCATGCCCCTGAACTCGCCCTCACGCTCGAGCACGTGCTCGCACAGGCGCTCGCGCTCCATCACGTCGATGTTGGCCATCGCCACCGCGCACGCCATCGGGTGCCCGCCGAACGTGAACCCGTGGTTGAAGATCGCGCGCGCATGCAGGAACGGCTCTGCGACCCGGTCGGAGACGATCACGGCGCCCATCGGCGCGTACGCCGAGGTCATGCCCTTCGCGGTGGTGACAATGTCAGGCTGGTAGTCGTAGCGCTCGCACCCGAACCAGTGCCCGAGTCTCCCCCAGGCGCAGATCACCTCGTCGGAGATGAGCAGGACGCCGTGGCGATCGCAGATCTCGCGCACACGCTGGAAGTAGCCGTCCTGAGGTACGAGGCAACCGCCTCCGTTCTGCACCGGCTCGAGGATCACCGCGGCGACCGTGTTGGGCCCCTCGAACAGGATCGCCTCCTCGATCGCATCTGCCGCCCACAGCGGGTCGCGGTCTTCGGCCCAGCGGTAGGAGTTGGTGTTCGGCACGTGCATGCCACCCGGCGTGAGCGGCTCGAACGGTTCGCGCAAGGGGGGTAGCCCGGTGACGGTGAGCGCGCCCATCGAGGTGCCGTGGTAGGCGAGGTTGCGTGAGATGATCTTGTGCTTGCGCGACTCCCCGCATGCGGCGTGATAGGCCTTCGCGAGCTTCCACGCCGACTCGACCGCCTCCGAACCGCCGGACACGAAGAACACGCGGTTTAGGTCCCCGGGCGCGAGCTCAGCGATGCGCGCTGCCAACTCGATCGAGGGTGGGTGGGCGTAGCTCCAGTTGGTGTAGAAGCCGAGCTGCTTGGCCTGCTCGGCCGCCGCCTCGCCCAGCTCGGCGCGCCCGTGGCCGATGTTGACGCAATAAAGCGCCGACAGCCCGTCGAGATAGCGCTTGCCGTGCGTGTCGTACACGTAGCAGCCCTCGCCGCGCTCGATCACGGGCACCTCGTCGTGCTCATAGGCGCCCATGCGCGTAAAGTGCATCCACAGGTGGCGCTTGGCGAGCGCCTGCAGATCGCTGGACACGTCGAGAGGCACTGACTCTTGAAGATCGCTGGACATAGACACCTGGGACAACCGTACCGCGGGTAGGTGTACCTCTCAATGCGCCGCTCGTTCAACGAGTTGTCTACCCGTTGTACGAAATGTATAAAACTCAGGGCTCTTCTTGGCGGTTGCGCCCCTTGTGGATGAGCCGAACCCGTCCTAGCCTTAATCCCAACTGCTTGTAACGATCACAACTTGACCGTCGCGGGCGACCGCCCAGCGGGGACCGGCGACAGAGAGGGTTGCCGCCATGGCCAGCATCAGCTCCGCCGGAGAACTCCCCCACAAGCCGTCGGGTGGCGTGGTCGACAAGGGCCTCAAGAAAGACGCGATCGGCTACCTGTCGAACCTCGTGATCGGCGTGGCGTCCACCGCGCCCGCCTATTCGCTCGCGGTCACGCTCGGCTTCATCGTCGCGGTCCCCGGCGTGGGCGTGCACGCTCCCGCCGTGCTGATCGTCTCGTTCATCCCGATGCTCTTGATCGCGGGGGCCTACCGCGGGCTGAACCGGGCCGATCCCGACGCCGGCACGACGTTTGCGTGGGCCACGCGCGCGCTCGGCCCGGGCACCGGATGGGTGAACGGCTGGACGATCTTCCTCGCCGACGTGATCGTGATGGCGTCGCTGGCGGACATCGCCGCGATCTACACGTTCAAGCTCTTCGGCTTCACCGAACTCGGTGAATCGAAGACCGCAATCATCATCGCGGCCGTCATCTGGATCGTGCTGATGACGTGGATCTGCTGGCGCGGCATCGAGCTCTCGGCGCGCGTGCAGCAGTTCCTGCTCAGCGCCGAGATCTTGATCCTCGGCGTGTTCTCGGTCGTAGCGCTCTCGAAGGTCTACGGCAGTCACCCGGCCGGCGCCATCAAGCCCGAGTTCGCCTGGTTCAACCCGTTCGCGATCAGCACCAAAGCGATGATCGCGGGCGTGCTGCTAGGGGTCTTCATCTACTGGGGCTGGGACTCGGGGGTGACCGTCAACGAGGAGTCCGAGGACTCCAACGAGGGGCCCGGGCGCGCCGCCGTGCTCTCGACGATCCTGCTCGTGCTGATCTACGTAGTCGTCTCCGCCTCGGGGCAGGCCTTCCACGGGACGGGGTTCCTCGAACACAACAGCGAAGACGTGCTCAACGCGCTCGGCAAACCGGTGCTCGGCGGCACCCTCGACAAGCTGCTGATCATCGCGGTGCTCACCTCGGCCTCGGCCTCCACGCAGACGACGATCCTGCCCACCGCCCGCACGACGCTGTCGATGGCCTACTGGAAAGCGATCCCCCGCATAATCGGCCGCGTCCATCCGCGCTTCAAGACGCCCGATGTCTCCACGATCGCGATGGGGGCGATCTCGATCGCCTGGACCGTCGCGATCCTGATCATCTCGAGCAACGCGCTCGAAGACGCGATCATCGGGCTGGGCTTCCCGATCTGCTTCTACTACGGCTTCACCGGTCTCGCCTGCGTCGTCTACTACCGCAAAGAGCTGACCAACAGCGTGCGCGACTTCGTCCTTCTCGGGCTGGCGCCGCTGCTCGGGGCGGCGATGCTCGCCTACGTGTTCGTCGAAGCCGTGATCACCTACCGCCACGCGAGCGAAGTCTCGACCAAACCGATCCTCGGGATAACGCTGCCGCTGTGGATCGGGATCGGCGGAATCCTGGTGGGCGTGGCGCTGATGCTCGTCTCGCGACCGTTCTTCAAGGAATTCTTCTCGCGCAAAACCGAAGTGGTGAAGCCCGGCCTGTTCGAGGAACCGGTCGAGCACGCGCCGGCGCGGTTCTGAACCTGGGGCCCGCCTAGCCGTGGAGGCGAGGGGAGCCGGGCGCGCGGAACGGGAGGCCGCGCGCCGCTCCCTCACGACGGCCGGATCTACGCGCTACCCGCTCCCGTGACGAGCGCCGCAACCAGCAGCGCACACGTCTCGCCGACCTCGATCACGGCGCCCAACACATCGCCGGTCACACCGCCCACCCGCCGGACGAGCACACTTACCACGACGAGCGAGGCGAGCGCCACCGCGAGCGCCTGCCAGACCCCAACAATGCCAGTGGCGAGCGCAGCGATCGCACACGCCGTGAGCACGGCGACCGTTGCTATGCCGCGATCCACACCGCCGGCGAAGCGACCGGCGAGCGTCTCCTGCGAGCGCGCGTATGGCACGAGAGCCGCCACGACCACGCCCGCAGCGCGCGCGAGCGCCGCCGCCCCGACGATCGCTGGGACCGTGCGCGCGCTCTGCACCAGCGCGCCCGCGGCGCCGACCTTCAGCAGCAGGTCGAGCACCAGCGCGCTCGTCCCATAGGCGCCGAGCG
>DASUDH010000253.1:0-26113 GCA_036275675.1 Solirubrobacteraceae bacterium
TCGCTCAGGCAGATCCCGTTGTCGGTCGAGAAGCCGAACTCGGTCGCGTAGATCGGGAGCGTCGAGGGGGCGCCATGTTCCTGGGTCCAGGCGATCATGTGGCTGACCATCGGCTGCCAGCGCGACGGCGGCCCGTATGGGTGGGTCGTCCAGCCGGCGATCCGACTGCCGAGGTCGGGGACGGCTTTGAACATGCCGTTGACCCAGTTCTCGGAGCCCGTGTTGCCGTCGTCGCCGATCGCGAGCAGTCCCGTGCCGGAGTTGCCCCCGGCGGAGTCGATCGCGACCTGCGCGGTCTTCAGCGCCAGCGCATACGATTCCGCGCGCGGTATGTACTGCGAGCAGTTCCACGAGCAGCCACCGAACTGGTAGGACTGGTTTGTCTCGTTGCCGAACTCGATCTCGCTTACGGCGAGGTTCCCGTCGGAGCGACCGTTCCAGAAGGTGCCGCCCGGACCGAAGGCGTGCGCCCAGCTCGCCAGGTTCTGGGCTTCGGCGGCGGAGGGGATGCGGCCGTAGAAGCCTGCCAGCAGGAGGACCCGCGTGCCGCTTTCGGCGTACTTGGCGATCACCGGAGCGATCTGGGAGGTCGCCGCGGTTATGTCGAACTCGACTCTCACATACGTGGCGCCGAGTTGCGCGGCGTAGTGAGCGTCGGTCAGCAGTCCTGAGCCCGACACCAGACCGACGATCAGGCTGGTGGAGGGCGCCGGCGGAGGTACGGGAGTAGGTTCGGGTGTCGGCGCTGGTTCAGGAGCCGGTTCGGGAGCTGGCACAGGCGCAGGAGCCGGTTCGGGCGTCGGCGCGGGCGCGGGCGTCGGCGCGGGTTGCGGTGTCGGAGTGGTGCTTGTCGAGGTTGTCGTGCTCGTGGCAGTCGTCGAAGTGTTTCCGGCTGGAGGCGGAGTGCTCGAAGTCGTGACTACCGAGGTCGTAGGCGTCCGCTTGTGGTGGCGTGCCGTCTTCCCGGCCGCATGCGTACGCGCGAGCCGCCGACCGCAATGGCCCCATCGGGCGCGGTGGGCGCAGCCGAGATGGTGGTTTGAATGGACCGACCGATGCGCAGGCTGTGCGCCGGCAGAGGCGGCGAAGGTCGCAAGGCACGACAACATTGAGATGAGAAACGCCGCGAAAGCCTTGCGTGAATCCCCCAGCGGTGCTCTTTGTGACATGGGTGCTCGCTCCTTTGGCAACCGGGCCATCTGCGTGAGATCCCTGGCTTTGCGACCCCGCCTCGCGACGGGTGTGCCTTGTCTGGAGCTCGCTCTCCGGCGGCCCCTCACTTCCGACTGCTGCCTGGGCTATCGACAGCGTTCTTGCAAGAGTTGAGTTTCAGTCGAACCTCTGGACGCACTCTCTGGAGGCGCCACAGGGCTGGTCAGCAGCTTGCCCCGACGAGGGCGGGCAAGAGCGATGCGAGCAGGGGTATCCGCCACGACGGGACGCGCGGTCAGCGCCCAAGGAGCGGCCTGCCGACAGAGCTCAGCGGCGCGTCAGGCGCCGCAGCCGGTCCTGCCAGAACGGCGGCAGACGGCGCGCCTGCGAGCGGACGGCCTGGCGGCTCTCCTTCGGCAGAAGCTGCAGGCGCGTGAGCGGATAGCGGCGATTGCGCGGAAACAGCGAGATCCACGCGACCGGTTCGTCGCGATTTGCGAAGCGCCACTTGTACGGCTGATCGCCACCACCGAAGTCGAGCTGCCGCTCACCGCGCGAGAACGCATCCTCCACCGCGGCGAGGATCGCGAGCTGGGCCGGATGAACATCCTCCCAGGCAGGATCGAAGCCGCCGCCCCAGTAGACGATTCGGCCGCCTGCGGCGACGAACAGCTGCACGCAGACCGGCTCGCCGTCGGCCTCGATCGTCCACAGGCGAGCGCGCTCGCCGGCGCACAGCTGAGGGACCGCTTCGCGCAGCGCCGCCTCCACCCCGGCGCTCATTACCCCCGAGCCGCCGCGCGATGCCCAGCGCAGATGGTGCAGGCGCACCATCGCCTCGAGGTCGCTCCTGACCTCGGCGTCGCCGCTTGCAAGCCGTATGCGTCCGCCGCGCGCTGCCAGCCTGCGGCCCTTGCGGCGCATCTGCTGGCGAAAGTTGGCACTGCGCTCAGCGAACCACCGCTCATAGTCGCGATCCTCCAAGGACAGCGTCGGGGCGCTCAGCACGTATCCGCTGCGCAGACGCGGTCGCAGCGCCCCAGGCCAAGCGGCTCGAACGAGCGCCGGCCAGTGCGAGGCCAGGTCGACCCCCTCCAGCAGAAAGCTCGAGGGACGCGGCGTGGCGGCGGCGATCGTCTGCGCGATCGCGCCGGCGACCTCCTGCTCTCGCCCGGGAAGAGCGAGCGGAGCGATACGGTGAGCACCGCCGGCCCCCATGATGCGGTACTCGGCCAGCCCGGCGCGCCCGATCTGAGCGAAGTAGGGCGCGAGACCGACGAGCTCCCCGCCGTCCCAGACCGCGACGCTGCGCAGCACGGCCGTGCCGGATACGGCGTGACGCCACGAGGCGAGCATCCATGCGGGCGCGCAGTACGGTTGTGCGAGCTCCACCGCGAGCCGGTCCCAAGGCTCCCGATGGCGTTCGAGCGCGCCCAGATCGTCGACCAGCTCAGCGCTCGTCATCGTCCCCGCTCGCGCGAACCGCCGCCAGGAACTCACCCCAACCGGCTGTGTAGGGCGCGATCGTCGCGACCAGTCGTTCCAGCTCCGACCAGCCGGCGTCGGACTCCCAGCCCCAATGGAGCACGATCGGCGTCCACAGACCGGTGCCCGCTTCGATCAGCCGGCGGGCAGCCGGCAGGACGTCGCTCGCGCGACCATACAGCGGGAAGTATGATGGCAGGTAGACGGCCTCGCCACGCCACACGGGCGTGCGTTGGAAGCCGACCAGTCCGATCGACTCCGGTCCCCCGCATACCACCACGAACCTTCGCGCGAGCGCGGAATACTGTCCGGCGTCGAAGCGGTTGAAGGGGGGGACGAACACCTCCGGGACGATCCCCATGTCGGCGAGCTCGGCGAGCGCCTCGTCGAGCAGTCTCTCGAGCGCTGCCGGCTCCAGCCCGCACAGCTCGCTGTGCCGCCTCGGTGAGGCAAAGCGCGTGCGGTGATCGCGCCCATGCAGCGCGAAAGCGACCCCCTCGCCCGCCAGTTTCCCGAGCACGGCTTGCTCGGTTGGCTGCAGAGCCCGCCACTCGTGCTCGTCTGGACACAGCGGCGCGCGGCTCACCCGCGATGGCGTCGCCAGCAGATAGGGCACGCCGGCGGAGGCCATGATCGTGTGGAAGCGGCGGTAGCGCTCCACCCCGTAGCTGTCGGGATCGTCCCAGGCGAGGTAGTGCGGAAACTCGTCGACGCGCACCAGGAAACGCGGCGGAGCCTGCGCCGCGCTGCCGAGCACCGCACGGCGGGCGAGTTGCAGCGGCACCGCCACCGCCGGCTCGTAGTCGAGCCGGCCCAGCTTGCGCGCCACCTGCTGGGCCAGCCGCCGAGGTCGCATGGGCGCCGGCGAGCGCCGCACCGCCGCGCGCACCGCACGGACGCCGAGAACGCCCTCCGAGGACTCGCCGGCCGCGGACCGCGTGCCCAGCAGCAGCCGCGCCGTGCGCAATTCGTCCCGGCATTCCGCGTCCTCACTCACCGGCGAGCGCCTCGCGATAGACCTCGCCGGTGCGACGCGCGATCGCAGGCCAGGAGAAGCGCTCGTGGGCGAGCACGGCGCCGGCCTCCCCACGCCGGCGACACTCCGGCCAGCCGGCCGCAACGCACCCAGCGAGCGCGTCGGTGAGCGCGTCGACGTCGGCGCGCTCGCAAACCCATCCCGTCTCCCCCTCGACGACCGCCTCGGCGAGCCCGCCCACCGGGTAGACGACCACCGGACGGCGAAAGGCATAGGCGAGCAGCAACACCCCGCTCTGGCTGGCCACCCGGTAGGGAAGGGCCACCGTGTCGGTTGCGGCGAACAGCAGCGCGGCGTCGCTCATGTCGAGGAAGCCCTCGCGCACCGTCACGCGACCGGCGAGTCGCGGGCTCTCCAGCTCCGCACGCGTGGCGGCGAGCGCGCCGGCCTCTTGACCGCCGACGAGCAGGCGCAGCTCGGGGATCCGATGCAGCGCCGCGAGCAGGTCGTCGAGCCCCTTGTCGGGACGCAGCTGACCGAACAGCAACGTGACCGGCACGCCCGGCTCGATCCCGAGCGCCGCTCGGGCGCCACCGCGGTCGACCTCTCCTCCCCTGCGCGCAAGCGGTTCGTACTCGCCGTGCGGTATGACCGCGACGCGATCGTTCGCCTCGCGGGGAACGCGCGCCAGATCGGCCTGCGTGTGCACGATCGTAAACGCCGTCATCCGCGCGAGCGCACGGTGCGTCCTGTCGAGCGAGCGACCGCGCTCGAACGTGTTGTGCGAGGTCTGCACCACGCTGCGACCGGTGAGCCGCAGGGCGAGGATCGCCACGACTCCGAGTGGCGCGAACTCCCAACCCTGCACGTGCACGAGGTCGACCCTTCGCGCCAGCGATGCGAGCCTGGGGATCGCGAGCAGGAAGCGTGCGCCATTCGCGATCGGACCGAGGCGCAGGCGGCGCACGAGCCGTCCTGTCGAAGTACGGCCGCGAACGTAGTGGAAGACGCGGTGAACGTTCACACCCGGGGCGGGCTCGTAGCTGTGGTCGGCGGCCGTGGCGAGCTGTACGCGCCAGCCTGCGGCTGCGAGCGCCCGTGTCAACTCGCCCGTGTAATCCGCGACTCCGCCGCGACCACCCTGCTCGACCATCAGCAACCGGCGGTGGCGGTTGCCGGTCGCAGGGCCGCCCGCTTGCGTGCTCGCTTGCTCCTGGCTCACCGCGGCGAGAGTACACGCTGGGTCCTCTGGAGCCCATGCGGGTTCCCTGGGAGACGCACGATTCCGGGCCGGTCGTCTGGGTCCTCTAGAGCCTATGCGGGGTCCCTGGGAGGCACCGCACGTCTGGTCCTCTAGTTGACCTGCCCACACAGGTTGTGAACGCGGCTGATGGGTGGCTGGTCAACTAGAGCCCCATGCGGGTTCCCTGGAGGCTCAGGTGGTGTCCGGTGGACCAACGGGGAGGCGTGGCTAGGAGGTGCGGGTACTCTATTTTGAAATTTTGCGATAGTATATACAAAATGTATCTATAATGGTAAATATAATGGTAAAGTCTCAAAAAAAATATACCGACCTCCCCTCCTTGATCTTCGTTCGGCAGTCCTCCATGACGGACGCTGAACCCGTATCGAGCCTCTAGGCTCCGTGGCAACGATGGGTAGGCTTGGAGACGACGCGCTCGCCGCGAGGACCGGCGAAGCCGAGCGCCCGTGCATCCGCGGGCGCGACATAGTGTGCGTCGGGTTCGCCGACTGGGAGACAGAGTTGTGGACGAACCAGCAGCACCTCATGTCGAGGCTCGCGCGCGAGAACAGGGTGCTGTTCGTGGAGTCGCTCGGTCTGCGCAGGCCGCAGCTGGCAGGACGCGACCTGCGACGCATGGCGCGACGGCTCGCCGGCGGACTTGCTCCGCCGCGCGTGCGCGACGGAGTGAACGTGCTCTCGCCGCTCGTCGTGCCGTGGCACGATCGCGCGAGCATGCGCCGGCTCAATCGCAGGCTGCTTTCGCGGTTGGTGCGGCGCGCTGTGCGGCGGTTGGGAATGCACGACGTGATCCTGTGGGCCTACGTGCCGCAGGCCGAGGCGTTGCTCGAGCCCCTGGGACCGTCGCTGGTCGTGTACCACTGCGTCGATGACATCGCCGCACAGAAGGGTGTGCACGCTGAGAGCTTCCGCGCAGCCGAGTCGCGCTTCGCAGCTCGGGCGGACCTCGTCCTGGCGAGCGCTCCCGGGCTCGCCGAGCGCATGCGCACGCTCTCCGCGCACGTGCTGTACGCGCCGAACGTCGCCGACACCGAGCTGTTCGCGCGTGCGCGAGAAGACGGACCCGTCGATCCGCAGCTCGAGGCGCTGCCGCGACCGCGCATCGTGTTCACCGGCGCGATCGTCGCGACGAAGCTCGACCTGTCGCTGCTCGTCGAGCTCGCGCGCGCGCGACCGTCGTGGTCGCTCGCGCTCGTGGGCCCGACCGGGCTTGGCGACCCGGGCACAGACGTCTCGGGGTTGCGGGCCCAGCCCAACTTGCACCTGCTCGGCTCGCGACCCTACTCCCGGCTCCTGGAGATCCTACGCGGGGCCGATGCGGCGATCATTCCGTACGCCCGCAACGAGCTGACCGAGAGCATCTTCCCGATGAAGGTCTACGAGTATCTGGCGGCCGGCCTGCCGGTCGTCGCGACGCCGCTCCCAGCCCTCGCGGGACTCGACGACATCGTCCTCGCAAGCGACGGCGCGACGATGGCGGCGGCCCTGGAGCGGCTGCTTTCAGAGGATGACCGCCAGCGCCGCGCCGAGCGCTCCAGTCGCGCGGCAAGCCATTCCTGGGAGGCTCGCCTGGGTGAGATCGCCGCCGCGCTCCAGCCGCCATGAGGGCTGTCGAGCACCGCACGAACGAGATCGCCGCGACCTCGTGGGCGTCATGAGATGAGAGACCTGCTGGTCGGCACGCACACCCCGGCACTCGGGACCGGCCAGGCGATGCGCACCTACGCGCTGGCGCGCGCGCTGGCCGCGGCCGGCGATGGGCTGGACCTGCTCTATGCCCGCTTCGGCGCCGAGCTGCCCGACGCCTCGTTCCTGGAGATTCCCGGCATCGAGTTGCACGAGGTACACCCGAGCCGCCGCGCGCGGCGCCTGCTCGCGTATGGCGCCGCGCGACTGGCGGGAGTGCCGCGCGACTTTGCGCGCGGCGTCTCGCCCGAGCTGGCCCGCGCCACAAGCGAGCTGGCGGCGACTCCAGGACGCGGACGTGTGATCGCCGACGGACCGATCGCGGCCGCGGCCCAGCGCCGCTTGGCGCGCCGCAGGCCGGGGATCTATAACGCGCACAACCTCGAGTCCGCCTTCCGCCACGAGCTGAGCGGGAGTGGCGTGGGATCGCAGAGCTCGTTGCGCGCGTTCGAGCGCGGACTGCTCGAACGCGCCTCGGAGTCCTGGATGGTCAGCGAGCCCGACGCGCGTGGAGCGCATGAGCTCTGTCCGTCCGCCCCTATCCGCTACGTTCCGAATGTGATCGACGTCCGCCAGCCGGAGCCCACGGGCAGCAACGTCGAGGGGGAACGCGTGCTGATGGTTGCGGACTTCTCCTACGAGCCCAACCGGAACGGCCTGCGCTTCCTGCTCGACGACGTCATGCCGCTCGTATGGGAGCGCCTGCCCGGCGCGCGCCTGGTCGTCGTCGGACGGGGTCTTGAGCAATCGCAGTCCGAAGGCTCGCACACCTGGGATCCGCGCCCGTGGGACCCCCGCGTGGAGGCGCTCGGCTTCGTGGCCGATCTCGATGCTGTGTACGCAACCTCCAGGTGCGCTGCCGTCCCCTTGCTGCAGGGAGGCGGCACTCCGTTCAAGTTCATTGAGGCGCTCGCGCACGGGCTCCCCGTAGTGGCCACTCCAAGGGCCGCCGCTGGACTTGCCGTTCGCGACGGCGAGCACTACCGCGCGGCCTCGACCGCGGCGGCCTTCGCGCAGGCGCTCGTCGAGTTGCTGCGTGACGGCGACGACGGGCTCGGCGCGCGTGGCTGGGCGCTCGCGCGCGAGTGCTACTCGATCGAGGCGTTGACAGAGCTGCTTGCCGCATGAGGATCGTGAGCGTGATGACCACCTCCTCGCGGGGAGGCGCCGAGTTCGCGGCGATCGAGATGCTCGACGCTCTGGTCGACCGTGGACACGAGCCGGTGATGCTCACCGACCAGCCGCTGATCGGCCGGGACACGCGGGTCGCCGTGCGTCCGATCGCGATCGGGCCGAAGCTCTCGACTTCGAGCTACGCGACGCTGGCGCTGCGCTGGATCCCCTACACGCGCCGTCTGCGGGCGGCGCTCGAGCGCGAGTGGCCCTATGACGTGCTGCTCGTGCACTACAAGAAGGAGCAGTTGATGGCGCGCTGGCTGCCCGAGCGCCTGCGTGCCACGCTCGTGTGGGCGGAGTGGGGTCCGGTGCCGTTCCCGCTGCGCCACGGCCTGCCGCGGCGCATGTACCTGCGCGCCGCCGCCGACGCGGCCGCGATCATGGCGGTCTCCGCCGGAACCAGGGATTCGGTGTGCGCTGTGGGTGTGCCGCAGGAGAAGGTCGAGGTCGTGCCCAACGTGCTGCGCACAGAGGAGATCTCGTTCACCGCACACGGCCGCAGGCGCGTGCGCTCCGAGCTCGGTGTGCCGGACGATGCGTTCGTGGTCGGCTGCATATCGCGCTTTCATCACAAGAAGCGCAACGACGTGGTGGTCGAAGCGGTGAGGCAGCTCGACGAGCGTGCCCACCTGGTGCTGGCGGGAGATGGCGAAACCGAGGACGAGCTGCGCCGGCTCGCCCAACCGCTTCACGGACGCGCGCACTTCGTGCCCACCCCCGGCGCCGACGTCGCCGATGTCCTGTCGGCGTTCGACGTCTCGGTCTTCTGCCCGAGCCCGACCGAGGGCGCTCCTCGCGCCGTCATCCTCGGGATGCTCACGGAACGCCCCTGCCTGGCGACCGGCGCCGAGGGGGTCGCGGACATGATCGTGCCGGGCGTCGGCGTGATAGCCGAGCCCGAGAACGATGCGGCTGCGCTCGCGGCGGTTCTGCGCCCTTACCTGGAGGATCCGGCGCGCATAGCCCGCGAGGGCGAGGAGGCCCGGCGCCGTGCCGTCGCCACGTACGACGCGCCGGTCGTGGCGGAGCGCATCGAGCGCCTATGGCGTGCGGTCGGCGCAGGCTAGCGCCCGATAGGCGGGCCGCAAGATGAGCGCGCACGCTTCCACCGTCTCATCCAGGCGCGCCGCGATCGACGTGATCGTGCAGATCGTCGGGCAGATCATGAACCTGGCGTTCGGCGTCGTCGTGACGCTCTTGATCGTGCGCTCGCTCGGGACGACCCGCTTCGGCGAATGGTCGACGATCTTCGCGATGTCCGGCCTGATCGGCTACTTCACGAGCTTCGGGCTCAGCGGCGTGGCGGTGCGCTTCGCGACCGCCGAGCCCGAGCGCGAGGCGGAGTGGATCGGCGCATACGCGACCCTCACGGCGGCGATCACCGTGCCCACCCTGATCCTCTACGCGGTGCTCATGCAGATCATCTCGAGGACCCACGAAATGCGGGTCGCCTCGCTTGTGATCTCGCTGGTCTACCTGGCCGGGATCGGCTCATCCGTATCGACGATCTTCCGTCTGCGCGTACGCAACGACGTGAACGTCCTATTCATCACTGCCAACAGCGTGCTGTGGGGGCTCGCGGTGATCGCGATTACCGCAAGGGGCGGAGGGATGATTCCGCTGGCGACCGCCTTTGTAGCGGTCCTGGCGCTCGTGCAGTGGACGCAGGCGCTGCTGGCAGTCCGCATCGCCCCCCCCCGGCTGCGCGGATCCACGAAGCTGTGGCGAACGCTCGCCCACGTGGGCATACCGGTTGGCTTGGGGACGATGCTGACCGTCGCCTACGCACGCGTCGATCAGCTGCTCGTGTTCGAGCTCGCGCCGCACCACAGCGAAGCCGGTATCTACGGGGCGATCTATCGCGTGCTCGACCAGGCCGGGTTCGTTCCAGCCGCGGTCATGACGACGCTGTTCCCGATCATCTCAGCAGCGCACCCATCCGACCCGCTGCGCGTTCGTCGCCTGGTGCAACTCGCGATCGACTACCTGGCCACCATCTCGCTGCCCGTGCTCGCCTTCACGACCGCCGCCGCGCATCCGCTGATCCATCTCCTATTCGGCGCGGCGTACGATCGCGGCGCCAACGCCATGCCGGCTCTGATGGCCGCCTACGTGGTTATCTGCTTTGGGTACATCTCGGGCAACATGATCGTCGCGACGAACCTCCAGCGGCGCTACGTCACATATGCGCTCGTCGGCCTGATCGTCAACGTCGGCCTCAACCTGATGCTGATACCTCTCTACGGCTACCTGGCGGCCGCGTGGATCACGCTGCTCACGAACGTGGTCGTGATCGTCCCGGCGCTGCGGGCGGTGATGCGTGAGCTCGACATGCGTATCTCGCCGCGGCGACTGCTGCGCACCGCGATCGCCGCTACGGCGAGCGGCATCGCGATCGCAATCCTGCGCGACGTAGGGGTTCCGTTTGGCGGACTCGTCGCCGCGATGCTCATCTGCTACGTGCCACTGCTGCTCGTTCTGAAGGCTGTCGACCTCGCCGAGATCCGCGAGGTGATGAGCAGCCGGCGCACAACTTGAGCGCCACGCCTCACCGCAGGCGCAGTCGATCGTCCACTCACAGCCCGCCGTGCGCGACCGTGGATGCACGCTCACGCGCCTGGCGGACGTCGACCGCGGCGATCGCCAGCAAGCCCAGGATCACTGGATAGACGATCGAGAAGCGATAGTCCACGCCCGTGAAGGAGGCCGTCACTTCGGCGAGCAGCAATCCGAGCACCGCTCCGAGCAGCGCGAGCGCGCCCGCACGAACGAGGGCGACGGCATGCCTTCGCCAGACATAGACGGCGCTCCAGAGCGTCGCGAGCGCAAGCGCCGCGTACGCGAGCAGGCCGAGCAGGCCGAGCTTCATCCAGTACCACAAGGCGGCGAAGTGGACGTACTCGCGGCCGCCCTGGTGCTCGAGCGACAGCGAAGAGGACGCGGTCCACGGGATCGCGATACCGAGCCCGGTGATCGGTTGAGCGCGCAGGTCGGCGAGCACGTTGCGCCGCTCGTCGATGCGGTAGCGATCCTCGGCATTGGCCGTCAGGCTCGAGGGGTTCAGCGACACGACGCGCTTGAGCACGGGACTGCTCGTCACCTCTCCGCTGCCAAGGTGCGAGAGGAAGATCGACGCCGCCACCGCCAGGACCGCCACCGAGGGGATCACGACGCGACGACCGCGGCGACCGCTGCCGAGCAGCACGACCACCGCTATGCCGACGACGGCGGCGATCCAGAAGCTGCGCCGGTAGGAGAGCACGAAGTCGGCCAGCGCGAGCGGTGTGGCGCCCCACGCCCACGGCGGCAGGCGAACACGCTGCAGGGCGCAGCAGAGCACTCCCAGCAGGAACAGCAGGACGAGCCAGTTGGCGGTGGGTTCCAGATAGCTCACCGCCGCGCCTCGGATTGCCTGCTGCCTGCCGCTGAAGACGATCAGCAGCCCCAGCACCGACTTCGCCGCAGCGAGGATGGCAATCAGCGCTATCCCTCGCCGGACCACGTCTCTGCCGCGAGCGAGGTTGACGACGACGATCGTGAGCAGCCCCAGGTGGCTCAGGGTGATGACAGGCTCGAACAGCGCCTTCGTCGAGGCGCCGCGGGCATGGCCCGTCGCTGCGCCGGCGAGCGTCGCGGCTGCGAGCAGCACGAGCGGCCAGCTCAACGGTCCGGCGCCGACGAGCCGGCGGCGGTTGCGATACGCATCCAATCCCGTGCCCGCGAGCAGCAGCAGGATCAGCATGTCGACGATGGTCAAGCCCTTCAGGATCGATGCGTACAGCGGTTCGGCGAGCTGCGGGAAGAGCGGGTCGCTGCCCTCGAGGAGAACGACGAGGACGAAGATGCCCACGAGCAACTGTCGCGGCCACAGCACGAACAGGGCGACGGCCGCCGGCGCCGCGAGAGCGAGCATCGCGATCGGGCCGCTGCTGGCAGCCTGGTGTACGAGCACGAACGCGAGCAGCGCTGCGCCCAGGGTCACGGCGACCCCCGCAGCTCCCGCGCGGAGGACCTCCGTGCGGTTCAGCGGAGGACCTCCCGGACGCCGCGTCTGGACGACGCCACCGGAATGTCGCCGTATCCGTAGGACGCGATGGGGGCACTCGTGCGGTTGTAGACGAATCCGAGTATCTGCGCCCCGGTCGCGCGCAATGTCTGCACGGCGCGTCGTGCGTCGCGACGCCTCGTTCGACGGGCATCGACGACGAACACGACCCCGTTGCAGTAGCGCGCGAGCACGACCGCGTCGACCACGGGCAGGATGGGCGAGGAGTCGAGCACGACGTAGTCGCAGTCGGCACGCAGATGCTCCATCAGCGAGCCCATGGTGCTCGAGGAGAGCTGCTCGCTCGCGTCGGACATCGGCGTGCCCGCGGCGATCGCGTTGAGCGTCCCTCCCTGACGACCGCCTTGAACTGGGACGAGCTGAGCCAGTCTGTCGAAATACTCGATGCCCTGCTCGAGGGCATCGGAGATGCCCGGGACCTGGCGCACGCCGAACTGTTCGTGAAGTGTGGGCCGGCGCAGATCGCCGTCGATCGCGACGACATGAGAGCCGGCCGAGGCGAGCGTGCGCGACAGGCCGGCGGTTGTGTAGCTCTTGCCGGCGCCGCGCTCGGCGGCGGTCACGAGCATCGCCTGGCCTCCGGCGGGAGGCCCGACACCGGCCGTCGAGCCGTTGCCTTCGGTCAAGCGCGCGCCGCCGGCGTTCGCCAGCTCGAACTCGATCGCGGCACGCAAACGCCGGAACGACTCGATCGCCGCCTGCTCCTGCTGGGGAGCCTTCGGAAGCTCACCGAGCAGCGAGAGACCCAGGTCGCTCGCCGCTTCGTCGGCGTCACGGTAGCGATCGGCCAGCGCGGCGTAGAGGAGAATCGCGGCTATCGCCAAGACCAGAGAGCCGATCAGCGCGAGCACGGCATCGAGCTTGGGGCGCGGAGAGGAGGGATTGTCCGGCGGGCTGGCCGTGCCGATCACCTGGGCCGAGTCGGCGGGCGCTGCGACGGTGTCGCTCAGCTTCGCCTCGAGCGCCTTCACCTGATCGCCGATCTGCGCGGCCGCAAGCGAGCTCGTCTGGTTCGTCTGGGCGGCGGTCGAGTCGATCTGCTGCTGGATGCGCGCCACGGTGCTTTGGCGCTGACGATTTTGGAGCTGTTCGACGTACTGCGAGAAGGCGTTCGCGTACGCGTTCGCGTAGTCGGCCGCTTCACCGCCCGAGTCGGCCAAGCCGGTGACGTCGAACACCGCCGAGCCGCTCTCGGGATTCAGGGTCACGTGTTCGGAGAAGGTCCGGCTGCCGACTTTCGGGACCATTTTGGCGCCTGCGAGCTGGTACACAGGGGTGGTCTGCGCGATACGCAGATAGGTGTTCACGAGGCTCTGCTGAGCATCGGATGGCAGCACCTGCCCGCTCGCCGCGGTGGCGGAGACGATCTGTACCAGCGCGTCGGCCTTGTAGGTGGGTGGCTGGCGCTTGGCGAGCAGGTACGACAGGGCCGTGACAGCCAGCACGAAGATGACCAGCCACTTGCGGTGGGTCCAGATCGTCTGAAGTTGCTGGTGTGAATCGGTTGGCATGGTGAGTCGCTAACGAATGCTCATGCGACCCGGCGCCCGTCCGCGAGGCTTCCGCACTGTGATCTCACGAAGTCTAGAGCTCCAAGCGGGAGACGAGTCTGCGCTCTACATCGGCGGAACCCACGACCGGGTTGAGTCTTTCGCGCAGACCCCACGGTCCCGCGCGGAGGACAGAGCCCGCCTCGTGGCGCTCAAGGCTCGACGCGAGCCTCCTGATCCGCGCGTGCGCGAGTCTGTAGGCAGGCGTGCACAGCATCGTCCACGAAGACATCGTATGCCTTACGGTAGCGTTCCAGCGAGTAGCCCTGAACACGTGTGAAGGCACGCTCGGTGCGATCCGCGGTGGCCTGGGCGTCTTGGATCGTTCGCACGAGCGCGGCGGCACACGCCTCGGCGTCGTCGATCGGAAAGAACAGGGCCTCCCGCTCGGGGACGAGCATCTCGGGCATACCGCCGCTGAAGCTGGCGACGACGGGCACCCGCGCGAGCGCCGCCTCCAGGCAGACAAGCCCGAACGGCTCCTGCCAGCGTGAGGGCACGACCAGGGCGTGCGCCCGAGCGAGCACACCCGCGACTCCCCGCGGCGCCAACGGGCCTGTCAACTCGACCCGATCCTCGATCGCGAGTCGCCGCACGAGCGCTCGCAGAGCGCGACGCTCGCCATCGGCTCCCGAGCCGACGAGCACCAGGCGCGCGTCGACGCCGTGGCGATCGCGCATCAGCGCAACCGCCCGGCAAGCTACGTCCGGCGCCTTCTCCCACTCGATCCGCCCCACAAACGCCACCGTCGGCGTGGCGGCCGGCGAGCGCCTGAGCGCCTCGAACAGCGCCTCGTTGCGACTCGCGGGGTGGATCACGCGCTCGAGCACGGGGACGATCTGCGACGGGACGGCGGTCAGCTCGCGCAACGCCTTGCTGTTCCAGACGATCGCAGCAGGTCGCGATCCGCTGAGACCAAGCCGCAGCGGCGCGAGCCTGTTGACCAGTCGCACGAGCGCCGCCCAGACGCGTCTGAGTCCACGGTCTCCGGGCGCAAGGTGACGCAGGAACTGATCCCCCTCGACAAAGCTCCCCAGCCACGGATCGGCGAGACTGAAGGCAACCGGGACGCCGGAGTCCTGTGCGATCCAGACGACCGCGCGCGGTATCTGAGACGCGTTCCAGACGAAGACCAGCTCCGGTTTGAAGACGCTCAGCGTCCGTCGCACGATTCGGGCCGCCTGCAGCGAAGCCCACGGCGCGCGCAGCGCTCCCCAGGCATTCTGGGGAAGGAACGCAAGCCGGCGTGAGACGCGCGGGTCCTTCGGCAGGCCGCGCCGCCCACGCCGGGAGGTGAGCACCAGCGTTTCGTGGCGACGCCCGAGCCACTCGACTGTGTGGGCGCAGCGCGTCTCGTACCCGCCGACGGCCACCGGCGGGTAGAGGTTGCTGATCACGAGGATGCGCATGCGATCAGGTCGGCGAGCTCTCGCTGGAAGCGCGGCGGGTCGAAACGGCGGGCATTGTCTCGCAGCGTCGCCTCGTCGAGCTCGATGCGCTCGAAGCGGCGGATGGCATCGCACACCGACTCGGTCGTCTGGGCGTCGAACAGCACGCCGGTGCTCGAATCGAGCACCGAATCGCGCACCCCGCCAACGCCATAGGCGATCACGGGCAAGCCAGCCGCCTGAGCCTCTACCGGGACGATGCCGAAATCCTCCTCGGCACAGAAGAGCAGAGCACGGGCGCCGCCGAGCAAGCTGGGAAGCTCGGCGTCGGGCACGCGCCCGAGGAACTCGGCGTCCGGACCCGCGGCGGCCCGCGCGCCCTCCAGGGCTCGGCCGTCGCCGGCGATCTTGACGGGCCGTCCCAGGCGGGCGCAGGCAGCGACGGCGAGGTCGACGCGCTTGTAGGGGACCACCCGACCGAGCACCAGGTAGTAGTCGCGCGGGCTCCGCTCGATGGCCAGAAAGCGATCGATGTCCACCGGCGGGTGGATCACGCGTGCGCCGCGGCCGTAGTGGCGCTCGATCCTCTCGGCCACGTAGCTCGAGTTCGCGGCGAACGCGGTCGGTCGCCCCGCGCCCGCGAGATCCCGCCGGCGCAGGCGACCGAGCAGCGCGGGCAGCAAAAGGCGCGTCAGGCGACCCACCTGCTCGTCCGCGAGAAAAGCCGGATCCCACGCGTAGCGCATCGGGGTGTGGCAGTAGCAGACGTGTGGCACGCCGTCTGGGACGAGCACGTTCTTGGCGCACGCATGACTGCTCGAGAGCACGAGATCGAACCCGCTCAGATCGAAGGATTCGAACGCACGGCTCATCAGCGGCAGCAGCTTCGGGTAGATTCGTCGCGCGTTGGGAAGACGATTCAAGAACGATGCGTGTACGGGGCGATCGACCATCTCCACCGGCCACGGGTCGGGGTCGAATACGGACGTGAAGAGCTCCGCATCGGGGAACATCGCAAGCAGCTCCAGGACGACCCGCTCGGAGCCACCCGGGATCGTCAGCCAGTCGTGAACGACGGCGACCCGGGGGAAGCGCCTCCGCAGCTCGGTCAGGCCAGCGGCGTGGGTGGGACCGCCAACGCCGCTGATCGTCTCACTCTGACCGTCTCTCTCCACTTACCGACAGCCTAATCAGATCGAGGACGAGGATGGCGCGACCGCTACAGTTGCGCCCAGATGCCGGCGATGGACGCGACAGTCTCTTCGCAGGCGCCATCCCGATGCGATATCGCGGTCGTCGGAGGCGGCATCGTCGGCCTGGCGGTCGCGCGCGAGCTTTCGCACCGTCATCCCAGGCTGAGCGTCTCGGTGCTGGAGCGCGAGCCGCGTGTGGGCGCCCACCAGACATCGCACAACTCCGGCGTGATCCACGCCGGCATCTACTACGCGCCGGGATCGCTCAAGGCCCGTCTCTGCGTGGAGGGGGCGCGCGAGATGTACGACTACTGCGAGCAGCGCGGCATAGCCCACGAGGCTTGCGGCAAGGTGATAGTCGCCACAGAGCGCTCTGAGCTGGAGCGTCTCGCCGAGCTGGAGCGTCGCGGGATCGCAAACGGCGTGCCCGGCATTCGCCGCATCGACGCCGACGAGATCCAAGCGCTCGAGCCCCACGCCGTCGGTATCGCCGGCATCCACTCTCCCGCGACGGGAATCGCCGACTTCGGCGCTGTCGCCGAGGCCTACGCGGAGGACGTGCTGCAGAGCGGAGGCGCCGTGACGACCAGGTGCGGCGTGGAGAGCGTGCAGGCGCACGCCCGGCGGCTGAGGCTGTGCCACTCGCGCGGTGTCACCGAGGCCGGCAACGCGGTGTTCTGTGTCGGCGCCTGGGCCGACCGGCTGGCCGTCGCCGCTGGCGCGGACCCCGACCCGCGCATAGTGCCCTTCCGCGGAGCCTACCTGCGACTCGTGCCGCGACGGCGACACCTTGTGCGCTCGCTGATCTATCCCGTTCCCGATCCAGCCCTGCCGTTCCTCGGGGTTCACCTCACGAGAGGCGTCGACGGGGAGGTGCTCGTCGGCCCGACGGCGCTGCTGGCCGGCGCGCGCGACGCGTACAGCCTCGGCCGCGTACGCGGCTCCGACCTGCTCGACTCGCTCAGCTGGCCCGGGTCTTGGCGGATGTTTCGCCGCTGGTGGCGTACGGGCATAAGTGAGATGCACTACGCCGCCCGCCGCGGGGCGTTCGTGCGCGCCGCGTCGCGCTATGTGCCAGCCCTGGAGCCGCGCGACGTGGAGCCCTCGTTCGCGGGCATACGAGCACAGGCGCTCGGACGAGACGGCCGGCTGGTCGACGACTTCGTGTTCTCCTCGACGGAGCGCGCACTGCACGTTCGCAACGCGCCCTCCCCGGCCGCGACGGCCTCGCTGAGCATCGCCCGCCACGTCGCCGACGAGGCGGCCAGGGCTTTCGACCTCGATCGCTAGATGAGCCGCGCACGCAGTCAGCGGCGTGGATGATCTCCTCGGCGCGCCGCACCGGCCGCGTGCGCGTCCCCGTGAGTCGAGCGGATCAGGTCGTGCGTATGATCAAGACCGAGCAGGGGGCGTGGTGGGAGACCTTGTTCGGCACCGATCCGAGCAGGAAGCGCTTGGCCCCGGTCATTCCCTTGTTGCCGACGACGATCAGATCGGCCTCGCGCTCCTCCGCCACGTCGAGGATCGCGTCCGCCGGGTCTCCCTGGCGCGGGTAGACGTTCACCGACACCCCCGCCTCGCGGGCGATCTCAGCAGCCGCCTCGAGCGTCGCGTCCACATCCTCGCGCGGGCTGACCGCCCACTGCAGGTCCTCGGGGATGTCCCTGCGCTCCTCGCGCAACCGCTGCGCCGGCACGGGCTCGTACGCGCTGACGAGCTCGAGCGTCGCTCCGACCGACTTGGCCAGGTCGACCGCTTGGCGTACCGCCTGGCCGGCCGTATCCGAGCCGTCCGTTCCAACCACGATCGATCTGAACATGACCCTCCCTTGGCTGCGGTTCGAGCTGCGCTGAGTGAGCCGCCGATCATATCCGCCCGCTGGGGCGCGGCGCTCTTATACGAGCTTCGTGATCGCGATGATCATCCCGATCAGCACGAACACGACGATCGCGCCCTGCAACCAGATCCAGGTCGGTGACATGGTCGGGACAGCCTAGCCGTAGCGCGTGGCCGTACCGCGGCGGAGCGGTCGGATTCGGGGCGCTGACCGGGCCAACCTCAAGGCGCCCATCAAGCCAAACTATCGTATAGGGATGCGACCGCGTATTCGCAACCTGTCGATGGCGCTCGCCGCGGCGGGCGTATTCGCATGGCTCGCTCCCAGCGGCGATGCGAGCGTCAGCAGGGTCGTGCGGCCCGTGCCGCCGCTCGGCGGCGTCAACGCCACCAACCTCACACTCGGCGCTCCGGTCGAGCGGGTGAATCGGGAGATCGCGTGGGCACACTCGCTCGATGCGCGTCTGATCCGCGTCGAGATCCCCTGGTCGACGCTCGAACCGAGCCGAGGCCAGATCGATCCGCAAGCGCTGGCGTTCACCGACCATCTCGTCAACCAGGCGTCGGCGGCCGGGATCAAGGTGGTCGCGCTCGCCATGAGCACGCCGTGCTGGGCGTCCTCTGCGCCGGCGCCGCTGCTGCGCAGGTGCAAACCCGGAAACAGCGACAAGGCGAAGAGCTGGCCGCCGAGCGACCCCAACACCTACGGCTCGTTCGTCGCGTTCCTGGCCGGACGCTACGGCGCGAAGCTCGCCGCGATCGAAGTGTGGAACGAGCCGGACCAGGCCAACGAAGACTATTTCGCCGGTCCGAACAAGGCGCAACGCTATGCGGCGGTGCTGCGCGCGGCCTATCCCGCGATCAAGCGCGCCGATCCGGCGATGCCGGTGCTCGGAGGCTCGCTCGTCGGCTCCAACGGAGCCTTCCTGCGCGCGCTCTACGCGGCGGGCATCAAGGGCTACTACGACGGGCTCTCCGTCCACTTCTACAACCTCGTGCTCGCCTCGTTGCGATATCTGCACGAAGTGCAGCTGGCCAATGGCGACTCCAAGCCACTGTGGTTGAACGAGTTCGGTTGGAGCAGCTGCTGGCCGCGCTGGCGCATCCAGCAGGAACAGGGGTGCGTGACCAGGCAGACGCAGGCCGCCAACCTCGCGAACTCCTTCCGCTCGCTCGCGCGCACCCCGTGGGTTGGCGCGGAGATCGTCTACGAGTTGCAGGGCACGCGCAGCGAAGACTTCGGCGTGCTCAGCGAGACGGGCGCGCGCAAGCCCTCGTTCGGGGCGCTGCGCAATGTGTTCGTCTCGCCGTTTGGAAAACCGAGCCGCGTGACCGTGCACGTGCGCCGGCGCGGTGGTCGCGTCGTGGCGAGCGGCTCAGGACCCGTCGGCGACTACATGCAGCTGGAAGCGTTCAGCGGCAGGCGCGCCGTGTACAGGGCCCTGTTCACGCTCGACCGCTTCAACCGCTACACGCTCGCGCTTCCGAAGGTGCTGGGCACGCACAACCTGTCGGTTAAAGTGTTCCAGTACTGGATGGGCACCGCCAGGGCGGCGAGCGCGAGCATCTGAGCGACACGTCCGGCGGCGTTACCGTCCGGCAACGGTCCGGCGGCGTCAGTCGGCCACCGCGCGGTGACATCGCGACCAGCCCGTCAGCCGGCCTGCCGCACGCCGACGTCGCGTGACCTGCCCGTCAGTCGGCGTTGCGGAATAGCGCGAGGATCGTGAGCAGCGCGATCTTGACGTCGAGCGCTATCGACCAGTGGGCGATGTAGTAGTTGTCCCACTCGACGCGTTCGGCGAGCGAGGTCTGGCCGCGCAGCCCGTGGACCTGCGCCCATCCCGTGATCCCCGACTTGACGCGATGGCGGTCGCCGTAGCGGGCGATGTCACGCCCGAACAGCTCGACGAACTCAGGGCGCTCGGGGCGGGGGCCGATCAGGCTCATGTCGCCTTTCAGGACGTTGAAGAGCTGGGGCAGCTCGTCGATCGAGCTGCGGCGCAGGATGCGCCCCACGAACGTGCGCCGATCTTCGCCCTCGACGCCGCCGGGCGCCGTGTCGATCGCGAGCGTGTTCTCGAGCGCGCCTACGTCGGCGCCGACCGGTTGCGCGGCCGGTATCGGATCGACCCGCATCGAGCGAAACTTGTAGAGGGCGAACGCGGTCCCGTCGCGCCCGACGCGTCGCTGGCGAAACAGCACGGGACCGGGGGAGCTGACGCGCACCGCCAAGGCGGCGAGCGCGATGACGGGCGAGAGCACGACCAGCAGGAACGTGGCGGACACGCGGTCGATTACGTGCTTGGTCGCGAACTGCACGCCCTTCGGGTTGATGCCCGAGAAGGACAGCAGCGGCAGTCCGCCGACCGTGTCGTAGCCGACGCGGTCGTTGATCGTGTCGAACATGCGCGGCACCACCGACACCTCGATGCCCAGCTCCTGGCAGCGCTGGATCAGGCGACTGATGCGCGCGTCCGCGACCGAGGAGAACGCGACGATCAGGTTGCGCACGCCACTGCGCTGCACGATCTGGTCGAGTTCCTCGGCCGTGCCGAGCACCGGCACGTCGCGTCCGCCGACCTCGGCGATCGAGCGGGGGTCGTCGTCGAGGAAGCCGACGGGGACCAGCCCGTACTCGGGGTGGCACTCGAGGCGGCGCGCGACCTGCGACCCGACGATACCCGCGCCCATTATCAGGACGGGCTTGCCCACGAGCCCGCGACTACGGGCGTAGCGCTGCCCGAGCGCCAGGGCGGTGCGTCCAAGTCCGAGTCCGAGCAGAGCGAACAGCCATGCCCGTATCCAGTCGTCCTGGCTCGGGACTTCCCCGTTGGAGAACATTCCGAGCATCGCGACCACCATCGCCGCGACCGACACGGAGCTCAAGACGGGGACGACGCCATCGAGGATCAGCGCGCGCAGGCGCGTTCGATAGAGACCGCGCAGGTGGAGCAGCAGCAGCGCGATCGGCGGCAACGCCAGCAGCGGAGCGCGACCGGCGGAGACTTCGAGCGTGGCGCCTGCGCCGCCGAAGGCGACGATCACCCCGGCGTACATGAGCAGGAGATCGACGGTGGGGCGCAGGACATGCCAGCCGGTACCCTCGAGCAGCCACTGCAGCCGGCCCTGGAAGACTGCGCTCTGTGCGCCGTGCGGAAATGGCGCGTCGCGCCTGACCGGCAGCTGACCGGTCAGGGGGAGCGTTGTCGATGTTTGCTGTGAGATCCGCATGTGGTCGAAGGCTGAGACCCGTTGTCCTGTCTATCGGTTACCTGGTGCTAGCGCTGTAGCCGCGCGAGCCTTATTGTGAGCGCCCCTATCAGCGTTAGCGTTGCGATCGTGGCAACGATCAGGAGCGCGTCGCCGCCGGATATCCCGAGCACCGGTGAGTCGGCCGAGGCCGCGCGCAGAGTGGTCGGATAGACATACGGGTTTGCCTTTGCTCCACCGGCCAGTGTGCCGGCGATCCGATCAGCTCGCGATACCCCGCTGTCTTTCTTAGCAGTGTTCGCGGGAGATCCGGCTGAGCCTCCTCCGGCTGAGCCTCCCGTAGATCCACTGGCGCTCGCCTGAGCACCACCGGAGCCGTTGGATGCGGTCCCGCCAGAGCCCGCCTGGCTCGTGCCGGTAAAGCGCCCCGATCCCGGGGAGCCGCCCGAGCCGGCTCCTCCGCGCGGCCCGTTCAGCAGCGTGGAGCCGATGATCGCCTGTTCGCCCGCGCCCGGGCCGCCGTAGCCGCTCAGCAGCGGACCGCCGGCGGACGCGACGACAGGCGAAGCGGCCGACAGGACACCCGCCAGGGCCAGCGCCGATGCGATCGTGATCTTGCGACTCATATCCCTGCCTTGGGTTCCTTTCTTCGGCTCGAGCAACACAGGCTGCTCTCCTTGCCTGCAACGGATCGGCGTATCGTCCCGATGGCGTTTCGGCTGTGCCAGGCCCGATCTGTCCACGAGTTACGTCCCCGGCGGGCACCGCATCCTCCAAGACTGACCAGACTGATCCCACACGCTAGCGAAGGTAAGCCTCGGTTTCCAGACAATCGCTCGCAATCCAGAGATCTTTACGCAAGACGTTCAGCTTTGAGGAGGATTGCGCGGTTGAGCTCTTCGAGGTCGACGCGCTCGCCGGAGCGAACAGTCTTCAGTGCCCGGCGGGTGAGCGGATCGCGCGGGTCCAGGCGCACCGCCCGCACGAGCAGTGCGAGAGCGCGTGCGCGTTCTCCGGCTTCGGAGGCGATCGCGCCCAGCTCGAGCGTGGCATAGGCGTCCCCGGGAACGCGCCGCAGAGCCAGCGAGAACTGGCGCTCGGCGCGAGCGAGGTCGCCGAAGCGCAGCGCGATGCTTCCCTCAACGAGATAGGCCTGATCGCTCAGCGGGTCCAGGCGGGTGGCGTCGTTCAAGCGGGCATACGCCGCGAATGGCGCTTTCGGCCAAATGCGCGCGGCGCTCTCGATCTGGCGCTGGCTCAGCCACGGCGCCGCCAGTGACAGGAGCGCCGCGAGCGCCGCGACCACCCCCACCGCGGTGAGCAGATGTGTGCGCAGCGGTGTGCGCAGGTGTGTGCGACCCGTGCTCACGCCCCGCGCCTGCCCCGCGTCGAGCGGCCCGCGGCGTGGATCCATCCGGGGCGTGCCCGCCGGCCCCGCGGGCGCGTCCTCCGAGCTTGTCCCACGCGACGCCCCGTCGTGCGCAGGGGCGGGCGCCAGCGCGCAAGCCACCCCGAGCAGCGCGAACGCGGGCGCCCCGAGGCCCGCGAACTCCCAGAACCAGTCGAACGAGCCGTGGACCGCCCAGTAGCCGAAGCCCCCGAGCGCGGCGGCGGCGACCGTCCGAGCGAGCGGGTCGGAGCAGCGCATCGCGCGCCAGCCCGCCGCGAGCGCCGCGCCCAGGCCGGCGACGGCGAGCAGGCCGCCGAGCACGCCGGTTTGGGTGAGCGTGCGCAGCTCGACGCTGTGGGGGTAACGAGGTGTCTCGTCGCTGCGGCCGTGCGCCAGGTACTGCTGGGAGAAGTTGTCCGCTCCGATACCGACAGCAGGGTGGGCGGCGAACTGGTCGAGCGCGACGCGGTAGAAGTCGTAGCGGTTGCTGCCAAGGCCGCTGAGGAGCCGGCTGCCGCTCGTGGCGGTCGTGGAGTAGCCACCCTTGAAGCTTTCCCAGCCATGGCGCACGCGCGTGAGAGGGTTGCCCGCGGCGACGAGGCCGCCCGCGAGCACGACGAGGAGCGTCGCCGACGCGAGCGCGGCCACGCCGCGTCGCACACTCCTGGCAAGCGAGGGCGAGACCCGCCTGCTCCGTTCGAAGGCCGCGCCGCAAGCCACCGCCAGACCAACAAGCAGCGCGGCCAGGAGGAGGGCGACGACGGCGTCGTGGGTCGCCGTATAGGGACTGTGGCCACTCTTGATCCGATCTCCGACGCGCAGCACGAGCGGCGCCGTGAAGCCGATCCCGAGCGTGACCGGGACGGCGGTCGCGAAGGTGCGCAGGCGGTCGGGGACGAGCGCGAAGACGAGCACGATCATCGCGCCCGTCGCGTACAGCGAGCCCCTGCTCTGGCTGAGGAGCGCCACGTCGGCGAGCACGACGGCGCCGCCGGCGAAGAGCCCGCGCAACGCCCACGACACGCGCGCGCCGCGTGCGAGCAGCAGCGCCGGCCAGAACGCCATCAGCCATTGCGCGGCGGTCGCGTTCGGGTAGCCAACGGGGTAACTGAGGCGTTCGCCCGTGAACAGGGCTTCGAAGCTCTTGCCGGCCGCGGTGTCCAGATGCAGCGCCACATACACGGCTAGCCCTATCAGCGCGAGCGTCCAGGAGCCCACGAGCAGGGCGGCGCTCGAGCCGCGCGCGCGCCATAGGGCGAACAGGGCGAACACCATCAGGTAGAGCAGTGTGCGGTTGGCGCCTTCCCATGCCTCGCCGGGAGCCGATGCCCACGCGATCGAGAGGAAGCTGAGCGCCGTGTAGGCCACGAGGCACGCGAGCGCGAGCTTTACGGCAGCCGGGATCTCGGCGAGGCGCAGCGGCGCCGCGAGCAGCGCGATCGCGAGCAGCGGGAGCACGATCAGGCCGCCTGGGGCCCAGTGTGTCAGCGGATAGCCGGCCTGGCTCGTGGCCCACACGACGAGCAGCACCACCACCGCCAGCGCCGGAACCGTGGTCGGCGTCTCGCGCAGCGACCCGGTGAGCCAGCGCCTCATCGGCCTCAGAATATGCCGATCGCACTAACCGCGATCTTCCGCTAGATTGCATGACTGGCTGCCCAGCCAAATCAAACGGCTCGAGGAGGAGCAAGCACATGGCGAGTACAGCGACACCGACCTCGACCGAGAGCTCGGCCCCGCATCAAAGCCTGCCGGTCGACGCGATCTCCTACGAGGACCTGTACGCGCGCTGGGAGCATGGCAACTGGAGCGCGATGGACCTCGACTTCAGCGAGGACGCCAAGCAATGGCGCGAGCAGTTCACCGAGTTCGAGCGCCAGGCGGCGCTGTGGAACTACTCGCTGTTCTTCTGGGGGGAGGACGCGGTGGCGGACAACCTCTCGCCCTACATCGATGCGGCGCCGCTCGAGGAGCAGAAGTACTTCTTGACGACCCAGCAGGTCGACGAGGCGAGGCACGCTGTCTTCTTCAAGCGCTTCATGCGGGAGGTGTGCGGGATCGGGGACGGCTCGATGGACAGCGGGTTGCGCGCGATCAAGCCGCACCTGACGCCCGGATTCCGCAAGATCTTCGAGCGTCTTGACAGCATGGCCGACGAGCTGCGCGCCGACCGCTCCCCCGCGCAGCTGGCGGCGGCGGTGACGCTCTACCACGTCGTGATCGAGGCGGCGCTGGCGCAGCCGGGCCAGCACTTCATCTGCAATTACCTCGAGCAGCGGGATACGCTGCCGGCGTTCAGGGAGGGGATGCAGAACATCGCCGCCGACGAGCAGCGTCACATCGGCTTCGGCGTGAAGCTGCTGAGCGACCTCAAGCGGGAAGACCCGGTGGGGGTGCCGAAGGCGGTGGCGCGGATATTGCGCGACGTGACGCGCTACACCGCGCAGGTGTTGATGCCGCCGGGGTGGGACGAAAGCTACATCACGGTGTTCGGCGCCACCTACGACGATGTGGGGGTGGAAGGGCTGACGTCGATGACCACGAAGCTGCGCTCTGCGGGATTGGCCGCGGAGACGCTGCCCGGACCGCCGCTATTGCCGCCGGGGCTCTCGCCGCTCGAGGTCTCTCAGCGCGGGCGGGCGCTCGCCCAGGCCGGCGTGATCGGGGTGCGCGAAGGCCCCAGCAAGCGCGATCCCGAGACGCTGGCGCTGTTGTTCGACACGATCCGCCGCCAGGTCAACCCGCGGCACGGGCTCAAGCGGGCGACGACGTTCCAGTGGGAGTTCACCGACCCGGACGTGCCGACGTGGCATCTGCGGGTGGACAACGGGTCGAGCGTGGTCGAACAGGGCGGGGCGCCGAACCCGGACCTGCGCCTGCGCGTGGCCTACCAGGACTGGGTGGACATCATGGGCGAGCGCCTGGACCCGCTGAAGGCCGTGGCCACCGGCAGGCTGCGCCCGCGCGGCAACCCGATGGGGCTCAAGCGGCTGACGCAGGTGTTTCCGCGCGGCTGAATCGGTCCCGCTGCCGGCACGAATCCGCGGGTTTTGGGGGCTGAGCGAGCTCGCGCGACGGGACGCGGGCCGGCGGGAGCTGAACCTCGACTGCGCTCACACGGGCGCCCGTCGTTGCGGGCGCCGAGCGCCCCGAACGTGCCGCCACACACTCCTCCCCACCCAACGGCGGGCCGCGTTATTCAAACCCGAACTCGCCCTTCGTCCGCGGGGCGCCGCTTGGCGAGGAGGGCTGCGCGGCGCTCCGAGAAGCGGGGACAGCGGGGGTTTCGCCGCGGGCGCGCTCGGGCAGGAACTCGCGCGCGGCCGCTTCGCCGGCGGGGTGTCCACCGCGCGAGGGACGCGCGTGGGATGCGGAGGGACGCCGAGCGGAGCGCGCATTCACGCCACGGGCCGGCGCGCGGTGCGCGGAGTGGGGGACTTGCAGGAGCGCTTGGCTTGCGAGTGCGGGCGGTGCGGGACCGGGACGGTGGGCGGGGGAGCTCCCGTGGGCACGACTCCCGAGCAGCGCGTAGCCCACGCCGAGCACCACAAGTCCGGTGACGGCGAGCTTCGCCCCGAGCGGACCCGCGAGTGGGCTCCAGCCGGTGCGCGTAGCGCCACCGACGGCGCTCGTCCCAACCCCGGCACTCGTCCTCGAGCCGGCGTCCGCTCCGGCGGTCGCTCCGACCCCAGAACCCGCGCCCGCGGCGAGCGCGAGCGGCAGCGGCGGAAGCACCGC
>DASUDH010000254.1:0-11778 GCA_036275675.1 Solirubrobacteraceae bacterium
CAGCAACGCGAGTTGGCTGACGTTCAGCGAGGACGGCGGGTACGAGCGGCGCGAGTGGTGGTCGGACGATGGCTGGAGTTGGAAGCAGGAGAACGACATCGCGCAGGACGCGGGCGTGGCGACCGGCCATCCCGACGCGCCCGTGTGCCACGTGAGCTGGTTCGAGGCGGAGGCGTATGCGCGAGCGAGCGGAGCGCGACTGCCGAGCGAGGCGGAGTGGGAGAAGGCGGCGGGCGGCGGTCCGGGCGGAAATCTGGGGCGTGAGACGGGGGACGGGGACCGACAGGGGTGGGATAACGGGAAGGCAGGCGCCGAGACCGGAGTCCTCGAGGCGGTGGGGCGAGTGTGGGAGTGGACCAGCAGCCGCTTCGACGGCTACCCGGGGTTCGTGGCGCACCCCTACCGCGAGTACTCGGAGGTGTTCTTCGGCGGCGACTACCGCGTGCTGCGCGGCGGGTCGTGGGCCACCAGCCCGCGCGTGGGGACGGTGACATTCCGCAACTGGGACCACCCCATTCGCCGCCAGATCTTCGCCGGCGTGCGCCTGGCGCGGGATGTGCCGCGATGACACCGGACTCGATCTGCGCTCGCAGCCGCTCCAGGCGCGGTCTGACCTGGAGGGCGGTGTGATGGAGCCAGTGGCCGATCCCGCAAGCGAGGCGCTCGACGAGGCCGGCGAGGAGACCATCACGATCGACTCCTACCTGCATGACGGCCAGGAGCGCTCGTTGGCGGAGGATGTACTCGACGGGCTCACCCGGCCATTCAAGGAGCTTCCGCCGAAGCACTTCTACGACGCGCGCGGGGCGGAGCTGTTCGACCGGATATGCGAGCTGCCCGAGTACTACCCGACGCGCACGGAGCGCTCGATCCTGCAGGCCGCCGCAGCGCAGATCGCGGCCGCGACCGTCGCCGCCGAGCTCGTCGAGCTGGGCTCGGGAACGGCCGCCAAGACGCGGGTGCTGCTGGACGCGCTGCACAGCGCGGGCACGCTGAGGCTGTACATACCCGTGGACGTGACCGAGCGCATGGTGCGCGACTGCGCCCGGGAGCTGACGAGCGAGTATCCGGGCTTGCGGGTACATGGCGTGATAGGTGACTTCGAACGCCATCTCGACCACGTGCCCAACGCGACGGGCGCGCGCCTCGTGGTGTTCCTGGGCGGCACGATCGGCAACTTCCCGCCCGGCAGCCGCCGCCGCTTCCTGCGCGAGATCGCCGCTCTGCTCGGACCCGAAGATCACCTCCTGATGGGCACCGATCTCGTCAAGGACCCGCACGTGCTCACGCGGGCCTACGACGATGCTCAGGGTGTCACGGCCGAGTTCAATCGCAACCTGCTGCGCGTACTCAACCGCGAGCTGCAGGCCGACTTCGACCCCGAGGACTTCGACCACGTGGCGCTTTTCAACCGGGAGCACGAGTGGATCGAGATGCGCCTGCGGGCGCGCCGCGAGCACACCACGACGGTGCGCGACCTCGACCTGTCGGTGCACTTCGAGCAGGGCGAGGAGATGCGCACCGAGATCAGCGCGAAGTTCACCCGCGACCGCCTCGACGGCGACTTGTCCGCCGCGGGCCTGGAGCTCGTGAGCTGGCTGACCGACCCCGAGGAGCTGTTCGCGCTGACGCTCTCACGCCCCGCGCGGATCGCCAACGGGTCCGGCTGAGCTCGACGCGCGGGCAAGCCCGCCACGGCGGTCCGCCTCGCGGCCGCCGACCCGCCTCTCCGGATACGCTCCCGAGCAATGCGAATCGAGGGCAGTTCAGCCATGGTCGTCGGGGGCGCCTCAGGACTCGGCGAGGCTACCGTGAGGAGCCTGCACGAGCGGGGCGCCGTCGTGACTGTCGCTGATGTCAACGCTGAGAAGGGATCCGCGCTCGCCGCAAAGCTCGGGGTCGAGTTCGTCGCTTGCGACGTGCGCGAGGAGAGCCAGGTGCAGGCGGCGGTCGAGCGAGCCGCCACGATCGACGGGGGCTTGCGCATCGCAATATGCTGCGCCGGCACGGGCTGGGCGCAGAAGGTCGCCGGCTCGCGGGGCCCGCACCCGCTGACGCCGTTCGAGACGATCGTCCAGATCAATCTGATCGGGACGTTCAACGTGCTGCGGTTCGCCGCCACCGCGATGATCGCGAGCGACCCGCTCAAGGACGGCGAACGGGGGGTGTGCGTCAACACCGCCTCGATCGCGGCGTTCGACGGCCAGATCGGCCAGATCGCCTACTCGGCGTCGAAGGGCGGCGTGGTGGGCATGACATTGCCGGCCGCACGCGACCTCGCCCAGCAGGGTATCCGCGTGAACACGATCGCCCCGGGCCTGTTCGACACCCCGCTGCTGGCGGCGCTGCCCGATGAGGCGCGCGGCAAGCTCGGCGCGGGCGTCCCCTTCCCGCAGCGACTCGGGGCGCCGGCAGAGTACGCACAGCTCGCGTGTCACATAGTCGAGAACCGGATGCTCAATGGAGAGGTCATCCGCCTCGACGGCGCCCTGCGCATGCCCCCGCGCTGAGCGCAGTGCCCGCCGGTGGCAGGTTTGAGCGCTCCCTGTCCGAGGCGATCAGCCGCGCGTACACAGAACGTGTCGGATTGTGCAGTAGACTTTAGATATGGCGAACACTGCCCACCGGCTGAATGTCACTCTCGATCCTGAGCATGCGGCTCGACTGGCGCAACTGGCTGAGCGCACCCATGTCCAGGAGGGCACGCTCGCACGATCGCTGCTGTCGATGGCGATCGAGGATGCCGACCCCGACGCGCGCAACGTGGCCACCGTGCTCGACGGAATCCCCGGAGCCTACGAGCGGGCACGCCTTGGCATGGAGCGTGGCCACCAAGGCGAGGTCGTCACCCTCGACGACCTGTAGCTGTGGCCGCGGTCCGGCTGAGTGCCGTGGCGGTCGAAGACCTCGATCGCATCGTAATCACACACAGCCTTCCAGCTGACACGCGAGCCCGTGTCAGGCGCTCGCTGCGTCCGCTCGAGCGCTTTCCCCTCCTTGGACGGACCCTGGAAGGTCGCTGGCAACCCTTTCGATTCATCCTTGGCCCGTGGCGATGGATGCTGATCGTCTACGTCTACGACGAGCAGAGCGGTGCCGTGCTGGTGGCGACCATTCAGGACGCACGATCGTCTGCCGCCGCCACGGCTGGCTGAGAATCGTCGAGATCCGGTTCCACGCATCTTTACGACAGTCGTTCGACGAGCATCGCCATGCCCATGCCGCCGGCGACGCACATCGACTCGATGCCGTATGTCTCATCGCGCGTCTCGAGGTCGTTGAGCAGCGTGGTCATTATGCGCGCGCCGGTCATGCCGAAGGGATGGCCGAGGGCGATCGCGCCGCCGAACGGGTTGAGCTTCTCGTCGTCTATGTCGAGCTCCTGCTTGCACGGCACGATCTGGGCGGCGAACGCCTCGTTGATCTCGACCACGTCGACGTCGCTCATCGACATGCCCGTGTTCTTCAACAGCTGCTGGATCGCCGGGATCGGCCCGAGGCCCATGATCTCCGGGCGGATGGCCGCCACCGTGGAGGCGATGATCCGCGCTCGCGGTTTGAGACCCAGAGCGGCTGCCCTTTCCTCAGACATCACGAGCAGCGCCGCGGCGCCGTCGTTGAGCGGGCACGCGTTGCCGGCGGTCACCGAGCCGTCCTGCTTGAACACGGGCGGGAGCGCCGCGAGCTTCTCCATCGTCGTGCCTGGACGCGGGCCGTCGTCCTTGACCACTACCGTCTCGGGCACGTCGATCTCGTTGCCCTCCTTGTCGACGTCCTTGTGCGCGGGCACCGTGACCGGGACGATCTCCTTGTCGAAGTGCCCTTCCTCGACGGCGGCCACCGCGCGCGTCTGGGAGATGAGCGCCCATTCGTCCTGGGCCTCGCGGCTGACCTTGCAGCGATCGGCGACGTTCTCGGCCGTCATGCCCATCGGGATGTAGACGTTGTAGAGCGAGTCCTCCGAGCCGTCGAGCTTCGGGTTGAACTCGAACTGGCTGCCCCGACCGACGCGCGAGACCGCCTCGACGCCGGCCGCGACATACGTGTCGCCCTCGCCGGCCTTGATCGCGTGGAAGGCCATGCGCGTCGTCTGCAGCGAGGAGGCACAGAAG
This sequence comes from Solirubrobacteraceae bacterium, assembly GCA_036275675.1. Classification (GTDB taxonomy): domain Bacteria; phylum Actinomycetota; class Thermoleophilia; order Solirubrobacterales; family Solirubrobacteraceae; genus Palsa-744. The sequence continues at coordinate 4,113 of DASUDH010000254.1, forward strand.
CGGTTGACGGTCGTGGCCGGCACGTGGTGGTCAATGCCCGCCAGCAGCGCCGCGATCCGGCCGACGTTGTAGCCCGTCTCGCCCTCCCCGTAGCCACACCCCATCATCACGTCGCCGATCGACTTGGGGTCGACCTGCGGGTTGCGCTCCATCAGCGCCCTCAGCGGGATCGCTGCAAGGTCGTCGGCGCGCATGGACTTGAGCGACCCCTTGACAGCCCGCCCGATGGGCGTGCGCACGGCGTCGACGATCACAGCTTCAGGCATGTGGTGCTTTCTCCTTGGTTGGTCGTTCGCCAGCGAGGTCTCATGAGCGCGCGGCGTGAGAGCAGAGCGAATCCTATGCGAGATCGGGATCGGCCCGACCTCTCTCTACAGATCGAGGCGCGACACGCCCAGCTCGTCGAAGCCGACGTGATGGGCCAGCTCGTGGCGCACCGTCCGCGTCACCTGCTCGCGCAGCAGGTCCGGGTCGTGGCCGAAATCGCGCCTGATCGTGTCACGGAAGATCACGATCCGATCGTGGGCGTCGCTCCTCGCGGCGCCGTCGCCTTGATAGAGACCGTAGGCGCCGCGGGCGCGCCCACCGTCGGAGATCACCACCGCTACGTGCGTTAGAGCGTTGCGCAGCAGATCGGGCAGGTCGTCGAGCGCGTCGCGCACGAGCTCCTCGAAGTCGCTGTCGTCGAGCGGATCGAGCTCCATGAACTCGGCTTCCTCGGGCTCCACGGCGAGCCCTTCGCGGGCCAGATCCTCCGAATGACGCACGAGCTCTTCGAACTCGACCTCCGACTCCGGGTCGCGCCAGTCGGCCAAGCGGACGGCCACGAACGCGACCCCGCCCGCGAGCGCGGCGACGACGATCGCCCCGAGCGCGATCTCCTCGACCGCTCTGACGAGGCCGATCGTGCTGAATCCCTGCCCCACGACGAGCGCCATGAGGCCGAGCGAGAGGGCCAGGAGCGCCGCCAATGCGATGCGGCGAGCGTGGCCGAAGACGCTTGGCGACCTCGACACACGCATCCCCGCCCCTACTTCAGCGTACGGGCGATCACGAGCCGCTGGATCTCGTTTGTGCCCTCGTAGATCTGGGTGATCTTCGCGTCTCGCATCATGCGCTCCACCGGGTACTCCTTGACATAACCGTAGCCGCCCAAGACCTGAACAGCCTCGACGGTCACGGCCATCGCGGTGTCAGAGCAGAACACCTTCGCCATCGAGGAGTACTGGGCGCGCCCAGGATCGCGCCGGTCGGCCATCGCGCACGCCTTGTAGAGCAGCTCGCGCGCGGCGGCCGTGCGCGTCTGCATGTCGGCGAGCTTGAACTGGATCCCCTGGAACTCGTTGATCGGCTTGCCGAACTGCCTGCGCTCGCGCGCGTATGCCACCGCGTAGTCGGTCGCTCCCTGAGCGATCCCCACCGCCTGCGCCGCGGCGCCGAGACGCGTGCGCTCGAGCGTCGCCAGCGCCACAGACAGGCCCTTGCCGACCTCGCCGATCACGTTCTGGGGGGGCACCCTCACGTCCTCGAAGATCGGCTGACCGGTCGGCGAGGCCCTGATTCCGAGCTTGTGCTCCAGCTTGCCGACGCTGAAGCCCGGCCGGTCGGCCTCCACCACGAACGCGGTGACCCTTCTGTTCTCGCGGTCGGTTACGGCGAAGCACACGTAGAAGTCGGCGACGCCGAGGTTGGTGATCCAGTTCTTCGTGCCGTTGATGACCCATTCCCCGCCGTCCTCCACAGCGGTGGTCTGCATCCCCGCGGGATCCGATCCCGCTTCGGGCTCCGACAGCGCGAACGCCGGGGACCACTCGCCGCTCGCGCACCTGGGGAGCAGACGCGCCTTCATCTCCTCCGAGCCGAACAGCTGGATCGGCAGCGTTCCGAGCTCCTGCACCATCAGGATCAGCGCGCACGCCGCGTCCACCTTGGCGATCTCCTCGACCGCCATGTTGAGCATCAGCGTGCCGGTGCCCGTCCCGCCGTACTCGGTGGGAAACGGCAATCCGAGGATGTCCTGCTCGGCGAGCACCTTGCGTATGTCCCACGGGTACTCGGCCCGCTCGTCGATCTCAGCCGAGCGCGGCGCGATCTTCTCCTGGGCGATCTGCCCGATCGTGGCGCACAAGTCGAGGTGCTCCTGCGGGATGGTGTAGACGTCGGTGAGGGTCTCTTGCATGGTGAGTTGATCGTAGTGACCCCGGTAGGCTCATGCTCTATGAGCACGCCGGTCGACTCCACACAGACGGACATCGATCCCGAGCAGCTCGCCGAGTGGATGGCGAAGGACCCCGATCTGCAGGTGGTGGACGTGCGCGAGAGCTATGAGCGCGAGGCGGGCCACATCGCCGGCTCGCGGCACGTACCGCTCGTGGCGCTCTCCTCGAGGGCGCGGGAGATCGAGCGTGACCGCCCGGTCGTCTTCTATTGTCGTGTGGGCACGCGCTCAGAGATGGCCGCCCAGGCGTTTCGGGCGGCTGGTGTCCAGGCGTTGTCGATGCACGGCGGCCTCGTCCGCTGGGCGAGCGAGAACAGGCCGCTCTCCCCCGAGGACGGCGTCGTGGCGGACCACTGAGACCCAGACAAAGGAGATCCACATGGCGGCATCCGAGTACCCAGAGGTGACGGCGGGCGAGGGCTATGCCGTCGGCGAGCTCGACGCGCTCGGCGAGGGCTACGGCTTTCGCAAGATCCGCAAGGGCCTCGGCGTTACCGCGTTCGGGGTAAACGCGATAGTGCTGCCCCCGGGGTATGAGACGGGCAGTCACTCCCACGACGTCCAGGAGGAGCTCTACTTCGTGCACCGCGGCACGATCGAGATGGAGTTCGGCGACGGCACCACGCACCGTCTCGGCGAGGGTGGGCTCGCTCGCGTCGACGCCCACACCCCGCGCAAGGTCCGCAACGTCGGCGACGGCGATGCCGTCTACGTCTGCGCCGGCGGCAAGGACGGCTATGTCGGACGCGACGGGCGGATGGCGGACGGGGAGCAGCGCGTCAGCGGCCCGCCCGGCGCCGCCTGAGGCCTTCAGCCACGACCCTGGCGCTTGGCGGCGCGCTCGACGATCGCGACCGCGTGCGCAGGATCGTCGGCGACCTGCAGCAGGTCGAGGTCCTCGGCGGAGACCTTGCCGCTGGCGAGCATGGTCGTGCCGATCCAGTCGAGCAGACCGCTCCAGTAGTGGTTGCCCAGCAATACGACGGGGAAGTGCAGGATCTTGCCGGTCTGGATCAGCGTGAGCGCCTCGAACAGCTCGTTGAGCGTGCCGAAGCCGCCGGGCAGAACCACGAACGCGCTCGAATACCTCACGAACATGACCTTGCGCGTGAAGAAGTAGTGGAACCTCAGAGCTATGTCGAGATAGGGGTTGTACCGCTGCTCGAACGGCAGCTCGATGTTCAGCCCGATCGACAGTGCCCCGACGTCGCGCGCGCCCTGGTTGGCGGCCTGCATCGTGCCCGGCCCGCCACCTGTGATGATCGCGAAACCGGCTCCTCCCAATATCCTCGCCACCTCGCGAGCCATCTCATAGTCGGGCTCGTGAGGTGAGGTGCGGGCGGAGCCGAACAGCGCCACGCCGCGCGTGACGCCCGCCAGGGCGGCGAATCCTGCGGCCATCTCGCTGCGCATCCGTTCGAGCCGCTGCTCGTCGGTGTAGGCGCTCCGCAGGACCGCCTGCTCGGCGCCGAGCAGATCCTCGTCGGAGGTGCGAGGCGCGCGCGCCCGCGGCACGGCGCCGGACGGCGTCCCCTCGCGCTCTATCGCGTCGCTCATAGGCGCTCCGGTCGTCGCATCGTGGCTCTAGAAGAGCAGTTCCTTGACATAGCGCTGATGAAGCCGCCCGATCGAGGTCTTCTCGGGGTGGAATCCGATCGCACCCAACACGGTCCCGGTTAGGGGCGCCCAGGCCACTATGAAGTAGACGCCCAGCAGCAGCATCGTAGTGCGCAACCGGCGCGAGCTCGAAAGGGCCGCCAGCGGCAGCACCCACAGCACGTACCACGGCAACACCCAGCTGAGCATCACGAGCAGGGCCACCGACGCCCAACCCGCCGCCGTCAGCGAATCGCGCCGGCGCCACGCGAGCATCGAGCACGCGGCGACGGCCGCCAGGAGCACGCCGCTGAGCAGCAATCGCAGGGTGTTCGTCTCGCCCCCCTGGCCAAGCGCCAAGCCGAGCAGGTTGGGCAGGCTCACCATCGTTACGAGGCGACTCTGGGTGGCGAGATCGGGGAAGTGCGGACCGAATGCGACCGCGCTGCACGTCCCCAGCACGACGGCCGCTGTCAGCATTCCGAGCGCGACCTGGAGAAGATCGCGCCTGCTGTGCAGCAGGGCGGCGAGCACCACCGGAAGCAGGATGCCGGCCGAGGCCTTGATCGCTACGGCAGTCACGAGCGCGGCCCCAGCGCCGGCTCTACACGCGAGGGCCCTGTCCGAGGGTCCGGCCGCGGCCGCGATCGGCGCCAGCGAGACATCGCGGTCATCCGCGAGCGCCCCGGGTTGGGCGCGCGCGCGCAACAGCAGGTAGAAGCCGAGCACGACGAAGAACATCATCAGGAAGTCGTTGTGGTCCCCGCCGAGTCCCCACACGAGCACGATCGGGTTCAGACCGACGAGCACGGTCGCGGCGACCGGATCGCGACCGAGCAGGCGCGCCGACTTCCACACGAGCAGCACGGTCGCGAGGCTCGCGAGCATCAACAATGCCTTCAGCGTCCAGAACGAGGCTGCCACGCCGAGCGGGACGACCGCAAACGTTATGAGTGTGAACAGTGGTCCGTACGGACTGAGGAGCTGGTGCCAGTTGCTGAGGGCGAAGCTCGGGTCGTTGTGAGGCTCGAGTATCGGTGTCGTCGTGTAGGGGTTGAGATGGTGAACGATCTCCATGCGCCCGTAGTTGACGTAGTTGAAGATGTCGGTCAGCGCCAGCGGCGGGGCGAGGAAGATGATCGCGTGAGCGGCGAGCACCGCCGCTATCGCCCAGCGCGCGGGCAGGCGCGGCACGTACCTCAAGCCCACCAGGTAGCTCGCGTACATGACGACGATCGAGCCGGTGAAGAGGTACCTCAACCCCTGCGTGTTGCGTGTCAACGACGGCCACAGACCACCGAGCGGTCCAGCCATCCAATGCGGGAGGAAGTGCTGTGTGGTCGTGGCCGACAGCAGGCTGGGACGGTCGGCGGCCGCCACGACGATCAGCGTGCCGCACAACAGGATCGCGATCAGGGCCCCCGCCGCGATCGTCACGTCGGCGCGACGGCGCGCCTCTGCCGGCTTCAGAACGTCGGCGGGGCCCCGCGGGGCCCCGATGACATGCTCACCGCCACTTCGGACGTATCCCGTCAGGCCCGCACGCTGCAAGTGCCTACGGGGATAAGCCCTACGTGCTGTCAGAAGCTCAGAGCGTCGTGACGTTGACGGCCTTGGGGCCCTTGTCGCCCTGCTCCGCGTCGTAGGACACCTTCGTGCCCTCCTGGAGCGAGCGGTAGCCTTCGCCGTTGATCCCTGTGTGGTGGACGAACAGATCCTTGTCGCCATCATCGGGGGTGATGAAGCCGAATCCCTTGTCGTCGCTGAACCACTTCACTGTGCCGGTAGGCATGTGATTTCCTCCACGATATGTGCGTGCTGCTACGCGGAGGATGCTTCTAGAGCTTCGACCTGCGAGCGCTTGCACTGCTTTTTCGCCGGGTTTCTGGCCGGCCAGACCGCACGACGGTAGCAGGTTGATACGCACATGTGTTAGCAAGTGGTATATGCCAAGCAGCGCGCAAGACGCCGTCCCCGGACCGCTGAGGTTGCGACGCCTGCTCCCTCCCGGTGCGTCCGCCACCGTCGAGGAGATCGTGGACGAGCTCGAGCTGACCGCGCTGGCAGAGCGCGGGACAGCCGAGCGAGCGGCGCGAATCGAGCCAGGCCCGGCCGCCGACCCGAATGGTCCGTCCGCGGCTGGGACCGAAGCCTCCCTGCGACGCCCCTATCTGCTGCTGAACATGATCAGCACGGCCGACGGCCGCGCAAGCCTCGCCGGACGCTCGGGAGCGATTGGCGGGCGCGCCGACAGAGAGCTGTTCCATGGCCTTCGCACAGCGGTGGACGCTGTAATGGCGGGCGCCGGCACGGTCCGCGCCGAGCGCTACCGGCGCTTGGTTCGCAACGAGTGCCGCAGGGAGATCCGGCGCGAGCGCGGCTTCGCCGAGGAACCGCTCGCGTGCATCGTCTCTGGGCGCCTTGCCCTGAGTTGTGAGATCCCGCTGCTCGCCGATCCGGACGCCCGCGTCGCGATCGTCACGACATCCGCGGCGAGCCTACCGCGAGAGTGCCGTGCCGAGATCGAGTACGTCCGCGCCGAGCGCGCCGGCGCGCTTGACCTGCCGAGCGCCATGTCCGAGCTGTGCGAACGCTTTGGCATACGCACCCTGCTGTGCGAGGGCGGACCCCACCTGAATGTTCAGCTGCTGGCCGCCGGGCTCGTGGACGAGCTGTTCCTGTCGCTCTCCCCAAGGCTCGCGGGTGGCGACGCGACGAGCGGGAGCCTGAGGATCCTGAGCGGCCCGGAGCTGGACCCGCCGGTCGCCCTGGAGCTGGTGGCCGCTCTGGAGCACGACTCGCACCTGTTCCTGCGCTACCGCGTCGCACGCACTTGATCGCGCGGGTGGCGCACATGCACATACATGTATGTGCTGGAAGGGGGCGTGCATGCGCGCCCTCCAGGGTCGGCGCATGCGCCGCGGTCGACTGCAACATCTACGCGCTCTCCCTGGCGAGCACCGCCACGTTCAGCGCGACGCCGTTGGGCACCATGATCAAGCCCTCGTCGGTCGCGAGCGTTGTGTAGAGCAGTCCGAGCGAGCTGACGGTCCCTTCGATCTGACCGGATATCTGCCCACCCTGCAGGCGCACGCGGTCGCCCACGCGGAACGGTCGCGCGCTCAGCAGGACCGTCCCGGCGATCACGTTGCCGAGCGTCTGCTGAGCCGCGAGGCCAACTATCACGGCCGTGAACGCGCCGCCGAGCGCGAGCGTGCGCGGGTCCACGCCCGCAACGCCGAGCGCGACCACGAATGTCACCGCCACCGTGGCAAGCCGAATCACGAAGCCGACGGTGCCGGCCATCGCGGGGTCCAGGCGCCTGAACAGCGCCGGACCGAACGCGCGGCCGATGTCGAGCGCGATCGCCCAACCGAGGATCAGGAGCACGACGACCGCGGCCAGTCGCACGGGCGTTTCGATCCATGCGAGCTCCCCATGGCCGTGCATGTCGAGCCCGAGCAGGGTGCGGCGGTTTTCGTAGAGCGCCACCACCCCGACGAACAATGGCACCAGCAGCAGCGCCTCCCAGCGCGCCCGTCTCACGGCGCCGGGACTCACCTGGCGCAGCAAGCCGGCTTCGCGCCAGGCATGACTGCGCGTCTCGAACATCCTCGGTGGGGTCTTCGGGCGGGACATCGTCACCGCAATGATCTACTCTTCGGCGGCGATGAGCGCCGCAACCCGCCGCAAGTTGATCGTCCCCGCCGTCGTGCTGGGCGTCGTGCTGGTGATCGTCGCGATCGTCTACTTCGCTGATCCTGCGCATTCGCTGCCGTCGTTCTTCCCGGGGCACGTGTCAGTGTCGGACGCCGAAGCGGGTCACCACCACACCAAGCACGGCATCGCCGC
>DASUDH010000255.1:0-16152 GCA_036275675.1 Solirubrobacteraceae bacterium
CGAGCACGTCCCCGGCGCGCATCGGGCGCTGAGGGAGCGGCCCGGTGGCGTTCAGGCGCAGCGCGCCGGCGACGGGGGTGGCGCCGGCGGTGCGGGCGAGCACGAGCTGGCCGACGGTCAGTCCGCCCGGAGGTTGCAGGAAGTAGAAGCGGTGGTGCAGACCCAGCGCGCGCGCCTGGGAGCGCAGCGTCCCGCGCGTGCGCACCCAGCGCAGCAGCGAGCCGGAGCGTGGCATCTCGGGCACGAGCTCGTCGTTCAGCGCGCGCAGGTAGACGATCGTCGTCTTCGAATCGGCGCCGTTGTCGGCGAACGAGGCGCGGATGCCGGCGCTCGCGAGCTCGCTCGCGAGCAGCGTGACCTTGCCCGCGGGAGCACGCACCACGAGCCCTACGTCGGGCCCGGTCGTCTCGACCCGCTTGAGCGGATGCACACCCAGGAACAGGCCGGCGAAGGCGGTCACCTCGTCGGTGGACATCAGCCACGTGCTGACCCCGAGCAGCAGCACGAGCTGGGTGGCGAACGCCGCCAGGCGCAGGCGCCACAGCGGGATCGGGCGCACGCGGCGGGGCGCTTCGAGCACGAGATCGACCGCTGTCGGGTCGGGCTCGCCCTCGAGACCGGCCCGGAGGGACTGCACCCCGGACGACGACCCGAGCGAATCGGCAGACTCGCCTGCCCCCGGCGAAGCGCCGGGCGAGCCGGCCAGCTCCGGCGCGGCGAGCGTGTTCTGGCCGGCGACGGCGAGCAGCCCTTCGCGCGGATGCGCCGCGCGTCCGCTCAAAGCGTGGTGCTCGACGAAGCTCGCCCGCACGTGCTCGCGCAGCTCGCGCGTGTCGCCCGCGAGCCGCAGCAGGCCGAGGTCGGCCATCGCACGGGTGTTCAGGCGGGCGTGGCCGACGGGCAGGCCGTAGGAGACGACGGGCGTGCCGGTGGCCTTCGCCTCCAGGCACGTGACGCCGCCGGTGGAGTGCACGAGCGTGTCGGCGGCGGCCAGGATCTCGGGCATCCTGTCCGTGAACCCGTACACGTACACGCGCTGCTCGCCGGCGAAATCGTCGCTGAGCCGCCTGTGCAACTGCTCGTTGCGTCCGGCGAGGCACACGATCGCGCTCACCTCGGGGATGCGCGCGATCTCGCGTACGGCGCCCTCGATGTCGCCGACCCCCCATCCGCCGCCGGAGACGACCACCATGCGGCCCTCCCCCGGCAGGCCGAGAGCGCTACGCGAGGCGACCTGGGAGCGCTCGTCGAGGAACTCGGAGGAGATCAACGGGCGCACGAGGCGCGCGCTCCCGTGCCCAGCGATGCGCTCGACCGAGGGCAGCGACTCGCCGTACATGACGAGGTGCGTGTCGATACCCGGCTGCGCCCAGAAGAACAGTCCGGTGAGGTCGGTGATCGTGGCGACCGTCGGGCAGTGCACCCTCTGCGTGCGGCGCAAGCGCGCGAGCACGACCGTCACCGCGGGATAGGTCGAGACGACGACGTCGGGCTCGTGCTCGGCGATGCGCCGCGCGAGCGGGCGCGAGCCGAACAGGCACAGCAGCTTGCGGGCGAGAGCGCGCACGGGGGCCACGCGCTCGAGCAGCCAGTAGACGATCGTGTAAGTCCAGGGGAAGAAGCGCAGCTGGACGCGATAGCCGTCCTCGACAACCGGCTGCAGCAGCGGCCCCATCGCGGCGAGCCCGTCGATCACCGTCACCTCGGCCGGCTCCTGGGAGCCCTCGATCTGTCGAGCGAGCGAGCGAGCCGCGGCAGCGTGACCCTCGCCGACGTCGGCGGACAGGATCAGCACGCGCTTGGGCCCGGGGCGCCGGCGCGAAGGGGATGTGCGGTGGCGGCGTGGCATACAGTTCAAGCCTCGCCCGCCCGGCGGACGGTTCGGCTCGGTCGCGCGCACGGTCAGCGATGCTCACAGAGCACAGCGACATGGAAAGCCTAGCGGCCGCGGTGAACGGTCGCACGTCGACGGGGCGCCTTGGACGCTTCCCGCTCGCGCTGCGGGCGCTCGGGAAGGCGGGCCTGGTGGGTGTGCCGGCGAGCGTGTTCGCGGTGGTGGCGGGCGCAGCTGGGAGCCCGACGCCATATGTGCCGGGTCGCAGCGGCGGCTGGCCCGGCTGGCTGGCCGGTCCGCTGCACGGACTCGGACTCGGGATCGGCTCGGGCGGCTTCCAGGTGCTGACGCTCGCGATGTGCGCGAGCTATGTGGCCGTACTGCTCGTCGCTCGGGCTCTCCCAGGCGGGGCGATCGTGGCGTCGATCGTGGCGTCGAACGCGCTGCTGCTGCTGGGACCGCCGCTCATCTCCCAGGACGTGTTCGGGTACCTGGCGTTCGCGCGCCTCGGGGTTCTGCACGGCCTCGATCCGTACACCCACGTGGCGGCGGAAGCGCCGATCGACGCCGTGTTCCCGTTCATCGGCTGGCCGTTCCAGCACTCTCCCTACGGTCCGCTGTTCACGCTCGGCTCCTATCCGCTCGCGCCGCTCGGACTGGCGGGCGGCTTGTGGGCGCTCAAGGCGATCGCGGTGGCGGCGAGCCTCGGGGCGGTCGCCCTGACGGCGAGGGCCGCGACGAGGATGGGCCGCTCGGCGAAGGTGGCCGCGGTGTTCGTGGGCTTGAATCCGGTGCTGCTCGAGCTGGCGGTGGGGGGCGCCCACAACGACACGCTCGTGCTGCTCGTGCTCGCGGGCGCCCTGGCGCTGGCGGCAGGCTCCGCTCCACGCCTGCGGGCAGCCGCGATCGTGCTCGTGGCCGGTGTGGGCGTGAAGGCGTCGGCCGGGCTCGTGATCCCATTCGTCGTGCTCGCGCCGCGCAGCCTGCGCGAGCGGGTGCGCGTCGCGGCGAGCGCAGGCGGCGCGCTGGCGCTGCTCGCGATCGTCGCGGTCGTCGGGTTCGGCACGCACGCGTTCGGCTTCCTGAACGCGCTGAACGAGCAGCAGCAGCTGGTCGCGACGCACAGCATCCCGGCGGAGACGGCACGCCTGGTGGGCCTGAGCGGCGTGCCCGGGTGGTGGCGCGACGCGTTCCTGGCGGTGCTCGCGCTCGTGCTGGCATTCACCCTGTGGCGCACGGCGCGCGGAGCCGACTGGCGCGCAATGGCCGGCTGGGCGACGCTCGCGCTGCTGCTATCGACCGCCTGGCTATTGCCCTGGTATGCGATATGGGCGCTCCCGCTGGCCGCCCTCGCCGACAGCCGCCGCCTGCGCGCCGCCACGCTCGTTTTCTGCGCCTACGCGATCCTGATCCACCTGCCGCTCGCCGGTCCGCTGCTCAGCCCCCCCAGGCACGTCGCTCGCCATGCCTTCTACCCCAATGGACGGCCCATCGCCGGAGACGGCGTCGTATTCGCCGGTCTCCAGGTGAAGCGCCACGCTGCGCTCGATCTCGGCGGGTGAGGCGTCGGGACGCAGGCGGCGCAGGCGCAGGGCGTCGAGCCGGCGGAACTTGAGGATCTCGAGCACATAGACGAGATAGACGCTGGCGGCGATGACGAGCAGCGCGAGCAGCGCCATCGCGAGTATCCAACCGCTGTGCAGATGGCCTTTGTGGTCGGAGTAGGGCACGAACCGCAGCGCGAGCGCGAGACCGGCGAGCATCAGCGTCCACGCGTACAGGTAGGCGATCGTGCGCCTGCTGGAGAAGCCGATGCGGGCCATGCGATGGTGGAAATGCTCGCTGTCGGGGGCGTAGATCGGGCGGCGATACTTCAAGCGCTTGAGCACCACGAACGTCGTGTCGAGGAACGGCACCGCGAGCAGGATCAGGGGCAGGACGAACGAAACGACGGCCGTGGTCTTGACGGCCGCCTCGACCGTCACGACCCCCATCAGCAGTCCGAGTAGGTTGGAGCCGCAGTCGCCCATGAAGCTCGAGGCGGGCGGGAAGTTGTGCACGAGGAAGCCGAGCGCCGCGCCGGCCGTCAGCGCGGCGAGCACGCCGGGCGCGGCGCGATCGAGGTCGAACGCGATGACGGCGAGCGTGGCGGCGATGATTACGAACACGCCCGCGGCCAGTCCGTCAACGCCGTCGGAGAGATTGACGACGTTCATCATCACAACCAGGCCGATCACGGTGAGCGCCGGCCCAGCGTTCGTGGCGCCCGCTTTGGGGAAGGCGAGCACACCCACGAATGGCAGCGTGATCGACTTGACGGCGACGCCGAAATGCACGACGACCACCGCCGCCGCGATCTGACCCGCGAGCTTCGCGATCGGTGGTAGGTCGAAACGGTCGTCGAGCGCGCCGACGACGGTTATGAGCGCTGCCGCGATCAGCACGCCGTGCCATAGCCGGCCGTCCTTGCCGTAGCCGGCGGGCAGGAAGGCCAGCATGGCGACGAGCACGCCGGCGAAGATCGCAAGGCCGCCGAGCAGCGGCGTCGCACGGTTCGAGAGACCCCGCTCGCGCGGCTCGTCCACGGCCCCGACCGCGGTCGCGAGTCGCATCGTAAACGGAGTGAGCAGCGCGGTCACGGCCGCGGCGGCTAGGAATGCGTAAAGCGCGTCGAGCTCGTTGAGATGATGCGCCATCGACTCGCGCACAGCATCGCAGGCGCGGGCGTCGGCAGAGGTGGTGGTTCCAAAAGGCATGCCCCGTGCGCGTACGCGCGCGCGAGGCCCCCTCCAGAGAGCATCCGACCCCTGAGCGATCACACTCGTATATATGGAACGGGGGTGCGCAGAGTGACTTGACGCTGCTAGGCGGCAGCCGGGGCGTTCAGGTGCTCGTAGAGCGGATAACGCTCGACGATGACCCGCACGCGCTCGGCGAGCTCGTCCTTGCGCGGCTCGAACTCGGATGTGAGCGCGAGCGCGACGATCTGGCCGACCTCCGCGAAGTCCTCGACCTGCAGGCCGCGGGTGGCGAGCGCGGGCGTGCCGATGCGCAGGCCCGAGGCCTCCATCGGCGGGCGGGGGTCGAACGGGACGGCGTTGCGGTTGACCGTGATCCCGATCTCGTGCAGGCGGTCCTCGGCTTGGCGGCCCGTCAGCTCCGGCGTGCAGGCGCGCAGGTCGACCAAGGCCAGATGCACGTCGGTTCCACCTGTGAGCACGTTCACGCCGTGGCCGGCATTCATGAGCTGCTCGGCGAGCGCCTTGGCCCCCGCGACGGTGCGGCGCTGGCGCTCGGCGAAGAGGTCGCTCGCGGCGATCTTCAGCGCAACCGCCTTGCCCGCGATCGCGTGCTCCAAGGGGCCCCCCTGCTGGCCGGGGAAGACGGCGGAGTCGATCTTCTTGGCGTAGTCCTGCTTGCAAAGGATGATCCCGGCGCGCGGTCCGCCGAGCGTCTTGTGGGTTGTGGTCGTAACCACGTCAGCGCCGTAGGCGAGCGGGTTGGGGTGAAGGCCCGCCGCCACCAGGCCCGCGAAGTGGGCCATGTCGACCATCAAGAAGGCACCCACCTCGTCCGCGATCTCGCGGAAGCGCGCGAAGTCGAGCTGCCTGGGATACGCCGACCAGCCGGCGAGCAGCAGCTTCGGGCGGCGCGCGCGCGCGATGCGCGCCACCTCGTCCATGTCGATCCGGCTCGTCTCGCGGTCCACCTCGTAGGCGGTGATCTCGTACAGGCGCCCGGACACGTTGATCCTCATGCCGTGCGTGAGGTGACCGCCGTGGGCGAGTGAGAGGCCCATGATCGTGTCGCCCGGTTCGAGCAGGGCGTGGTAGACGGCCGTGTTGGCCTGCGCGCCCGCGTGCGGCTGGACGTTGGCGTGCTCGGCGCCGAACAGCGCCTTGGCGCGGTCGATCGCGAGCTGCTCGGAGACATCCACCCACTCGCAGCCGCCGTAGTAGCGCCTGCCGGGGTAGCCCTCGGCGTACTTGTTGGTGAGCACCGAGCCCTGGCATTCGAGCACCGCCTGGGGGACGAAGTTCTCCGAGGCGATCATCTCGAGCGTCTGCTGCTGGCGCTCGAGCTCGCCGCGCACGGCGGCGGCGACCTCGGGATCGACCTCGGCGAGCGGGCGGTTGAAGTAGTCGGGGCTGAGATCGGACATCGGCGCGCTCCTAGCTGGCGTGAGTGGCTGAATGCCCAGGCGCGCGGCGATCGCTCCCAGCCGCTCCCCGGTGGTCATTTCCACCTCTTGCGCCAGTCGCGGCTGCGCACTCACGAGGCTAGCACGAGCCGGCACGCAGAGTTTCATCCCAAGCGGTGCGTAGCTTGATGTGCATGCCAAACGACTCCCGTGAGACAACCGACCCCGACGGCCGTCGAGTCGTGTTCGACGAACGCACCGAGAGCCATCTCGCTCGACGCCGACCCCAGATACTCATCCACATGTCAGCGATCCTTGACGCCGTGGCACGACCCGACACGCGAGAACGCGATCCGGCACCGGGCCGGGAGCGCTTCTATCGGCGTGACCTCGACGCATTGCGATGGCTCCGGGTGGTTGTAGACTTTACGGAGTCTCCGGGCTTCGTGGTTACCGCCTTTTCTCAAGATCACAAGCCGGAAGGAAAGCTATGAGCGTCACTACCATCGCCGGTATCTCTTTTGATGAGCACGAGTACGACGAGCGTGGCGACGTGCTCTATCTGAGCGTGGGGACTCCCCAAACGGCGTCCAAGACCGTCGCGACACCAGAGGGACATGCCATCGACTACGACGAGTCGGGTGCAGTGATTGGGATAGTGCTGGTGAACGTCAAGTTCCTGCTTGACCGTGACGGAGCTCTGACCGTCAGCCTTCCACCGGATCGGGTGCTTGCCGAGAACATCGAGCCGGCGCTGATCGCCGCCTGAGAGCTACCCAAGCAACCGCTCGAGTGCGTGTGCCCCAAGTGGACCGTCGCGCACGATCCGCCAGCGACCGCTCCGCTCGTATTCGGACAGGTCGATGACGGTGGAGGCGGTGCCGGGAAGCCCACCGCCGTCGAGCACGAGGTCGGTCCCTTCGCGCAGCGCGGCGGGCACATCTCCTAGACGGCGTGGGTCCGGGGCGCCCGAGAGGTTGGCGCTCGACTGCGCGGCGGGCACCCCGATGGCAGCGAGAGCGGCGAGCGGGCCTTCGAGCAGCGGAACGCGCAGTCCCAGGATTGCCGGTCCGCCGTCGTCCGAGGAGCGACCGGTTGCGCCACCCGGCTCGCACGCAAGCGGGAATCGACGCCTGGGGTTGGGCAGCAGCAGCGTGACGGGACCAGGCAAGAGCACCCGCATCGCCGCCCGTGTGCGCGCTCCGACCTCGGGGAGCGCGCGGAGGGCGGGCTCGAGCGTGAAGAACATGACGGCCGACGGCTTGAGGGGGGCTCGCCGCTTGAGCTCGTAGACACGGCGCACGGCGATCTCACTCTCGGGGTTGCAGGCGAGGCCGTAGACGGTGTCGGTGGGGATCAAGGCGAGGCCGTCTGCGGCGAGGCACTCCTCCAAGCGGGTCGCATCCTCGGGTGTGAGGCTCACGGCCGGCCTCCACTCACGACCGCTCTCCGACGACGACGCGCTCGACGCCCCCGAGATCGCGCTCGGCGCGGACCGTCGGAAAGCCCGCCGAGCGCATCAGCCCACCAACCGTGGCTGCCTGGCCGGCACCGACCTCGAGCGCGAGCATGCGCAACGAGGCGTGGGCGCCAGCCTGGGTGACCAGGGAGCGGATGGCCTCGAGCCCGTCCGCGCCGGCGAACAGCGCGGACGGCGGCTCGTGGCGGAGGATCTCCGGGGCGAGATGCCTGCGATCGCCGTCCGAGACGTAGGGCGGGTTGGCGAGGATCGCGTCGAACTCGTGCGCGACGCCCGCGAGCATGTCAGCAGAGAACCAGCGCACATCGAGGCCGAGGCGCTCGGCGTTGCTGCGCGCGAGCGCGAGCGCGCCGGCGCTGACGTCGCTGCCGCTCACGCACAGATCGGGGTGCTCGTCCTTCAAGGCGAGCGCCACCGCTCCGCTGCCCGTGCCGACGTCGAGCACCTGCGATCCCTGGGGCAGTGTGACGGCGACCTCGACGAGCAGCTCGGTCTCGGGGCGCGGGATCAGCGCGCGGCGATCGACCATCAGCTCCAGGCGTCGGAAGTGACGACGGCCGAGAATGTAGGCGACCGGCTCGCGCAGCACCGAGCGGCGCCGCACGAAGTCCTGGAAGGTGCGCACGGCGGTGCCGGCGATCGTGAGATCGCTGTCGATGAAGAGGCGCTCGCGCGAGACGCCGAGTGCGTGGGCGAGCAGCAGCTCGGCGTCAAGCCGCGGGGTGTCGCAGCCCGCGGCGGCGAAGGCGGTTATCGCCCCGTCGAGCGCCTCGTATACCGGGGTGCCGGCGGGGGGCGCGATCCCTTTCGGTGTCATGTATTTGATTGTGCTTCCTGCTGTTTCTTCGTGCTCGCGGGGAAGTCATGCTCGCAGCGAGGATGGGCGATCTGCCGCCAGCCGCCAGCCTCACACCGCCGTTCGCTTATGTCCCTCGTGTGCCTCCAGGCGCCTGCGCTTCTCGTCCGCTTGGAGGGCGGCGGTGATCTCCCCCAGCTCCCCTTCGAGGACCTGGTCGAGGTTGTGGACCGTGAGCTTGATGCGATGGTCGGTGACGCGTCGCTCGGAGTAGTTGTAGGTGCGGATCTTCTCGGCGCGGTCGCCGGTGCCGACCTGCGAGCGGCGGTCGGCGGCGAGCTCCGACTGCTGCTCTGCCAGCGCGCGCTCGTACAGACGGGCGCGCAGCACCCGCAACGCCTTCTCGCGGTTCTGCAGCTGGGACTTCTCGTCCTGCATCGACACGACGATCCCGGACGGCTTGTGGGTGATGCGCACCGCCGAGTCGGTCGTGTTGACAGACTGGCCCCCCGGACCCGAGGAGCGGTAGACGTCGATCTGCAGGTCGTTCGGGTTGACCTCGACGTCGACGTCCTCGGCTTCGGGCAAGACGGCGACGGTGGCGGTGGAGGTGTGGATGCGCCCCTGCGACTCGGTCTGCGGGACGCGCTGCACGCGGTGGGTGCCTCCCTCGAACTTGAAGATCGAATAGGCGTTCTCCCCCTTGACGGCGAACGTGTACTTGCCACTCCCGACCTCCAGCTGCTCGGCCTTCAACCCGGCGCGCTCGGCGTAGCGTGCCAGCATCCGGTAGACATCCCCAGCCCACAGGTTGGCCTCATCCCCACCGGCGCCGCCCTGGATCTCGACGATCACGTTCTTCTCGTCGCTGGGGTCGCGCTCGACCATCGCCAGGCGGATCTCCTCCTCGAGCTGCTCAATACACTCGCGCGTGGTCGTGAGTAGCTCACGCAGCTCGGGGTCCTCCCCACCCTCGGCAAGCAGCTCCTCGGCACCGACGGCGTCGTCGTGTGCCCGGCGCCACTGCTCGGCGAGCTTAGCGGCGGGCTGTAGCTGACGGTAGGCGCGCCCGACCTCGGCGTAGCGGGCGCGATCGCCGATTACCTCGGGGTTGGCCATCTGCTCGCCCAGCTCGGCGAAACGCGCTTCTATCTGCTCGATCAGGTCTTCGATCATGCATAGGGTCTATATCAGGCGCAGCAAGGCCGTTGTTGTCCCAGAAGGATAGTCCTCCGCGTCTCAACCTAAGACACAGATATGGCCGCTCGATCGCGCGACACCAGGGCAAAGCTCAGAGGCGGCTCAGCCTCGCAGACGCTCCTGCTACGTTGGTGGTCGGCGCCGATGGCGACATTTAACTCTAAATGCCGCTCCCTCGATATGAGTGGACGCGATGAGGGCTGCGGCTCCACCAGCTACCGCACCGACGATCAGCATTAGCAGTCGCATGCAAGCACCACGGAGGCTATTGGTCGTGGTTCCTGGATGCCCCGAATATACTGCCGCAACGGACTGCATTACGAGACATCTGCACACTGCCATACAAAGACCGTCAGGCCCATTCTGACTATCTCTCTAGAACAAAAAATCCCTCAGTATGACCAGCGGAACAATGACCAACACGGCGCCCACAACGGCAAGTAGGCGATTGCCAACCGATGCTCCAATCACCAGAAGCACGATGCCCAGCACAGCGCCGAGCATCACATAGATCGCCGTTCGCCTTCCGCGCATATCAACCATACCGTCCTACCGACCTCGCGGGCTTCTCCCCGTGGTAGTAACGCCCTGCCCACCATGACGACGGTCGTGCCAGCCGAGCCGCGCTAATCCGCCAAATTATACCACCAAAAAATAGCCCAATCATAATGCAGGTTCTGCATGGAAGCCAAGGTATTCCAACGGATCACATCCGCCGTAGCCTCTCTCTTTTTTGATGATGGACTTTGCGCATTTGTAGACGTACGTGACCTTTTTTACCGCTGAACTAATCTTTCTGAGGAAACTTTTAGATACTTTTTTGTATGCTTTCACAAACCATTTTACGCCTTTTTTGATTAGTTTTACGCCTTTTTTAATCGCTTTGCCAATGCCCAGGAAGTCTGCATACCAAGCACAGGCGCTCCGGACACGTTGTTCCAAACACAACAGTACCACAGCGAGCGGGATGGTGGACCGCCGATCGGCAGCGCCTTCGCCTGACAGTTCCTGGAAGAACACACCACCTTTGCTCGTCTGTGTGGGCTGGGGGCTGTGGCTTTGGGTCATTCCTCCGGGTTCAGGGCCGAACGCCGCATATTCTGCGCCCCCTTCTTCTTCTTCTTCGTATTCTTCTTCGTTGCCTTCCCATTCACCACCAATACCCGCATATGCTGCCGCGGCAGCCGCTGCCGCTTCCGCCTTGGCTTCAGCTTCGGCCTGAGCCGCTGCTTCTTCTGCGGCTCGTATTGCAGCTTTTTCTGCAGCTTCTTTAGCCGATCCCTGTATCGCCCACAATGGCTCTCCTAGAGTCACGGCTCCGCTCAGGTCGGACATGTTGACGGGGTCTCCGTAGGTGTACGTATAAGCGTTGGCCGACCCGCCCGGCACCGGGTCCGGCTGGAGGAATCGCCCTAGCTGAGGTATGTAGGAGCGGAGGCCCATCGCGACTATGCCGGACGGCAGTTCCGTTGGAAGCTCGTGGCCCCCCAGCCACGAGTACTTCGGCGGCACACTCGTGCGCGGCACACCGAACTCGGTGGTGTCGCTTGTCGCGGCCAGTTCCGTTGCCGTTTCGCTGAGGTACGCCGTCGCCACGATATCCCCGTGCAGGTTCACGAGTTGCAGCACCGGTGTTTCGCCGTTGTGCTGGATTGCAGTCTGATTACCATTGATATCTGGAATGTTGCGTTCCCATTTACCTGAAGTTTCACCACTCCAGGCAGGTGACGCACCAGGACCTGCGTAGTGGACGGTCACGGTAGCGATGACTTTGCCGGTCGACACCGTTTCACGCGTCCTGCCGGCCGGATCGAGGTTGTAGCCGATCGTTTGTTCGTTCTGCGTCTGACCCGCCAACTGATTATCGACGAAGTAGCTGCTCGTCAGTTCAGTTCCGCCCGCATCTGCGGCTGGTAGTTTCGCGGTATTGCCAAACGTGTCGTAGCTCGTGCCCGTGTCGAGAAGACGGTCGCCCGAGTCATAGCTGTGCGTTTCGGTCGTGCCGCCTTCGGAGGCACACGCGCCGCCGACCCCGGGTTCCCGGGTGGTCAGGCTGGTGCGGTTGGTCTCGACGTCGTACCCGTAGATTCGCGTCGTGCAGCCTTTCCCGGTCGGCGTGTCTTGTGTCTGCGTCAGTCGTCCCACGTTGTCGTACGTGTACGCTTGATTTGAGAGGGTGCTCGATTGGCTGAGCCACTGTCCGTGAATCGAGGGCACCACGGTGTCGCTGTACCACGTGCATTTTTCGGTGCAGTGTGTGGTCTTGACATATTCGATGCCAGTCATCGCGCTGGTCGCGTCGAGTTTGGTGTTGGCGTTCATGCCGTTGGGATAACCCTCGGTCGTCAGATTGCCTTCGACGTCGTAGGTACCGGTGAAGGTACCGGCGGCCGAGTCGACGAGTTTGGTAAGTGCGCCCGATGTAGTGTCGTACGTGTAGGTTTGGGTGCCCTTGCCATCATTTACTTTTTCGACTCTTTCGTCCACGTCGTAGTTGTAGGTTGAGGCGTTTTCGTCGGCATCGGTGTAGGACGTGAGCTGCCCGAGCGTGTTGAAAACACTAGCGATTGTCTTGGTTTTAGATTCGACGGTAGTGCTCTGTTTGACGAGCGCACCCGTTTCGGAGTTGTATTCGTTGGTCACCTTCGGCAATGACGTGCCGACCGTCGCGGTCATTTCGGTCGTCGCCGACCGGCCGGCTGCGTCGTAGGTGTTAGTCGTCGTGCGTGTGGTGGAATCGAACGACTCACCCACCGTTAGCGGCTCCTCCAGCACGTTGTATGTGTTGTAGCTGGTGGTAGGAAGTTTGGGCAGGCTACCACTGGGTTGGGCAGCGGGCTGGACCTTGCAGGGCAGGTTGGCGTATTCGGGGTGGAGGCCACAGCCAGAGTATTTCTGGTTGGCTTCCGCGCTGTAATAGATCGTCTGGGTGCCGTAGGCGCCGCCGTTGCTGGAGACGTCGTGGACCCCGTGCTTGCGGATCCGCTTGATTTTGCCGACGCTCGGTTCGATCACGTAGAAGCTCCTCCCGCTAGTGAACGCGATCGCCGAAGGCGAGGTGATCTGGCCCGCGCCGCTTCCCTGTGTGCCGTACTGCAGCATGTAGGCGCCGGCCGCGGAGAACTCCTGCACGCGGTTGTTGCCCGCGTCGGCGACCCATACGTCGCCTTCGAAGTCGACGGCCACGCCTTCGGGTTTTGAGAACTGCCCGTTGCCGGACCCGGAGGCGCCGAACTTCTGGACGTAGGCGCCGGCCGCGGAGCACTCCTGGATGCGGTTGTTGCCGGTGTCCGCGACCCACACGTTGCCTTTGGCGTCGATCGCGATCGCTTCGGGGGCCGACAGCTGGCCGTTGCCCGACCCGGCCGACCCGAACGCTTCCACGAAGGAGCCTTCCAGCGTGTACACCTGCACGCGGTTGTTGCCGCGATCAACGACATACAGTCTCTGGTTGACCGGCGAGTACGCGATCCCCGAGGGACTCGAGAACTGACCGTTTTCCGTACCGGGCGAACCGAACTTGCGCACGTAGCTGCCGGCCGAGCTGAACTCCTGGACACGGTTGTTTTCGGTGTCGGTGACCCACAGGTTGCCTTCGGGATCGACAGCCACGTCTTCGGGTTTTTTCAGCTGGCCGTTGGCGGTGCCAACCGTGCCAAACTGCGATACGTATGAGCCAGCAGAGCTGAACTTCTCAATCCTGTTGTTTTCCGTGTCTGCAACCCACAGATAGCCTTCGCTGTCGACGCTCGCGCCACCCGGTTTTTTGATCTGGCCGTTGTTCGAGCCCATGCTCCCGAACGCGGTCTCATAGATCACCGCCGTGCTCGGCACCCACATCTGCAGACGGTTGTTCGCGTAGTCGGCTGCGTAGAGCGTGCCGGCCGCGTTGAACGCGATGCCCATCGGTTCTTTGAACTGGCCACTGCCGGTACCAGCCGAGCCGAACGCTTCGATGAACGTACGCGAGGCCGTGAACGCCTCGATGCGGCCGTTGCCGCTGTCTGCCACATACAGGTTCCCGGAGGTCGGTTCGGTCGCTATGAAGCTCGGCGAGGTGAACTGCCCGTTGCCGGCACCAGAGGACCCGAACTGGCCGATGTAGCTGCCCGAGGTGGAGAGCTCCTGAACGCGGCTGTTGCCCGCGTCGACCACATACAGGTTGCCGCCAGAGATCGCGATGCCCTTCGGTTCTTTGAACTGGCCATTGCCGGTGCCCGCCGTGCCGAACTGCGCGCTGTAGGTGCCTTCGGAGGTGAACTTCTCGATCCGGTTGTTGCCCTGGTCGGCCACGTACACGTTGCCGCTCGAGTCGATCGCGATGCCCGACGGTTCTTTGAACTGGCCGTTGCCGGTGCCCGCGGAGCCAAACGCGCGGACGAACGTGCCTTCGAAGGAGAACTCCTCCACGCGGTTGTTGCCCTGGTCGGTCACGTACAGGTTGCTGGCGCTCAGATTCGCGGCGATCCCAACCGGGCTTGTGAACTGGCCGTTGCCGGTGCCCGCCGAGCCAAACGCCGAGGAGTACGTTGTGCCCGTGAACTTCTCCACGCGGTTGTTGGAATGATCGACCGCCCACACGACGCTCGCGCCGTCGGAGGTCATTCCGTCGGGGCCTTTGAACTGGCCGTTGCCCGTCCCTTCCGAGCCCAGATTGCCGGACCATAGATAACCGGGTTCTTCGGTGGAGGCTCCCGGCTGCCGCGTTTCAGTCACGTTACCCGTGAACGGATCGTAAACGGTGGTGTGTGTGATTTTCAATCCGCTGGAATCGCCCGTCACCGACGTCGGCTTGCGCAAGATCCAACCCAGGTTCGCCTGACCGCTGTAGGACGTGACCGCTGTGCGAATGTCCGCTTCTGGTTTTTCGACGATCTGCGCACCCTCGGTCATCTTCGTCACGAGCCGGTACGGACCACCTTCGGGAGCGCCTTCGTCGTAGTAGTACTGGGTGTGCTGACGAGCAAGCGTTTCGGTTCCGCTTGCGAGCTTGACGTTGTGCTGCGGTCCGAGCGTGCTCGTAAGCTCCGTGCCTTCGCTCGCATACGTGCTCTGCGTATCCAACAATTTCGAGACTTCTGAAGATTTCGCGCCTTCTTTGAGCGCCGCGGAGCGGTTATCGGGCGTCAACGAGCGCACCACATCGCCGTAGGAGTTATATTCACTCGTCGACATCCCCCCGAGTGGTGTCGCAACGTTCACGATACGGCTGTTCCCGTCACGGTAATAGATGGTCGCGCGATTGTAGTCTTTCGCAGGCCACCCCATCGTCTCATCCGGCGGGTAGACCGCGGTCGCTTCGGCCGGCAGATCCGTCTGTGACCATTTCGCGACTTCTGAGCTGCTCATCGCATAAGGAGCACCCGTGCCCGACACCGGCACGTTGTAAACAAGCGTCGAGACCGCACTTGTTCCTGGGTTCGGTGGCGTGGCGGCCGGTGGCGGCGAGTCCGCAGGCAGCGTTCCGGGCAGCCACTTCTGGATCCTGTTGTTGCCCGTGTCCGCGACATAGATGTTTTCTTTGGCGTCGACCACGATGCCCTTCGGTTCTTTGAACTGGCCGTTGCCGGTCCCCACCGAGCCGCCCTTGCTCATGTACACGCCCGAAGCGGTGAACTCCTCGATACGGTTGTTGCCCGTATCCGCCACCCACACATCGCCCTTCGGATCGACCGCAACGCCCTGCGGTTTTTTCAGCTGCCCATTGCCGGTGCCTTCAGAACCAGCAGCCCTGATGAAAGTCCCCCCGCTGCTGAACTCCTCGAGCCGGTTATTGCTCGTGTCTGCGACCCACACGTTGTTGGTCGCGCCGTCAACCGCGATCCCCTTCGGTTCTTTGAACTGACCTTCGCTGGTGCCTTCGGAACCGAACTTGGTCACATACACCGTACCGAAATAGCCCTCCTGTTCAAACTCCTCCACGCGATTGTTGCCGCCATCGGCCACATGCGGGAAGTCGGTTCTTTCAAACATCGCCGACGCGATGTCCTGCGGACCTTTGAACTGCCCATTGCCGGTACCTTCGGAGCCGAACGTACCTGCATAGCTTCCTGTCAGCGTAAACGTCTGAACCCTGTTGTTTCCACTATCGGTCACGTATACTTCTTCAGAGTTCAGACCACCGGCGTTCAGTGCGATGCCGGATGGCGTTTTGAACTGCCCCTGACCCGTTCCGACCGATCCCCATTGGCGGATGTATTCGCCATTAGGATGAAGCTCCTGCACTCGATTGTTGGCGCTGTCGGTCACATACAGTTCTTCCCCACTCTGCGTCACGGCCAGATGAAGCGGCGCTTTGAACTGGGCGTTGCCTGTGCCTTCAGAGCCAAAGACAGACGAGTAGGTCGGACTGCCGGTGAACGCAATCGAGTTGCTCGCCGCCGTCACGGCCGTGGTCGAACCACCCGAGTTGACCGCCGTCACCTGAGCAGCCAGCGTGTGCACCTCATCGCTGTAAACCGGCGTATAGCCCTGGTTGGTAGCGCCAGGTATCGGTTCGCATTTGCTACCCCAAAGATCACAACGCTCCCACTGATAGCTGTACGCGAGCGGCGTGTTGCTCCAAGTGCCGTTTGAGGACACGCTCAAAGCGGTGCCGACCGACGGGCTTGTGCTCGACAACGTCGGCGCCGCGGTGTTCGCCGGCGCGCTCCCTTCGCCGAACGCGGTCGACGCGCTCGGACGAGTGGCGGTCAAGAGCC
>DASUDH010000256.1:0-5592 GCA_036275675.1 Solirubrobacteraceae bacterium
GTGAGGCATCCGCGTTGCTCGCCAGCACGCTAGAGCTTTCGAAGCCCAGCGTCGGGCTTGCCAGCGCATCGCCCACCACCGCCATACCGCCAACCGACATCGACGCACACATGACCGCACCAACAGCCAAAGATCTGAGAAACCGTCCGAAAGCCCCGAGATCCTTCGCCGGGGGGACGTGGGATGCGATCTGACGGGCTTTCGAATCGGCACTAAACGGAAGCGCCCGGACACAGTCCAATCTAGGCTTCATGCAACTCCACTCCCCTTCTCATCGTGCACGCATACGCCGAATGGGCTCGGCTCGCGTCCAGATCCACCACACTCGGTGGACGATTTCTGTACTGAAGCGTTTTATAGCATGTGGACAGGCAGTCTGTCCAGCCCCGTCCTATCTCCCTGATTCGATCTCGCTTATTTTGGCCTAAATACTAACGATTAGCACAGAGTATCTTGATCGATGGAGCGCGTGCACTGGAAGCGAGCTGGGACGTCGGTACGACTGACTGTACGTCAATGGTCGCAGTTATCTGTGATAGCGTATCTTTTGCTGGCGCCTGCATATGCCCAGATATCCCCATTCCCCTGACAAACTCGCCCCATCGACCTCCGGAGAACGGTCTGACACCGTGTCGGCGAACAGGGCCAAACTCGGTCAGCGCGAGCGGCTGCTGGCCGCGATGACCCTGCTTGCCGGCAGCGTGGGGTATGCGGAGGTGAGCATCGCCGACCTGACCTCGCGGGCGGGCGTGTCGCGCCAGACCTTCTACGAGCTGTTCGCCGACAAGGACGAGTGCTTTCGCGCGGCCTACCTGCTCGCGGCCCGACGCGTGCTCGGCCCTCTGCGGGGCGCGCTCGAGCGGAGCGACTGGTGGGAGACTCCGCGCGAGGCCATCCAAACGGTCCTCGAGCAGATCGACGACGACCCTGAGACGAGCTGGTTTTTCTTCGTCGAGAGCCTCGCCGCTGGGGCGCGCATCGAGGCCGAGCGCAGCCGGGCGCTGGGCGCGTTCGAGAGCCACACCGAAGCGTTCCTCGATCGCGCCCCCGCGGGCGGCCTCACGCTGGACATTCCCCCAAGGGCATTGCTCGGGGCCATCCGCACCGGCACGATCCGCCGTGTGGCAGCCTTGCATTCGCATATCAACGCTCCCACGCGCACCCCAGAGCTGATGGACGAGTTGGTCGCGTGGATCCGCTCCTACGCAATTCCCGCCGGACGGCCGCGCTGGAGCAGCGGGCCCGCGGCACTGCTACCCGCCCGGCCGGCCGCGGACGTGGCGCCCGCGACAAGCCCGATCCTGCGACGACCCGAACCGCTGCCGCGCGGACGCCACCGCCTGCCGCGCGCGGTGGTGGCGCGCAACCAGCGCGAGCGGATCCTCCACGCCACCGCCGAGATGACACAGGCCAAGGGGTATGTCGCGGCGACGGTCGGCGACATCGTGCTCGCGGCGGGCATCGGCCGGGATGTCTTTTACGAGCACTTCACCGACAAGCGCCATGCCTTCTTGGCGACCCAACAGCGCGCCGTCCAGGAGACATTCCGCGCGTGCGCGCACACGTTCTTCTCCCACCAGGCCTGGCCGCAACGGGTCTACGGCTGCCTGCGCACGCTGACGCTGGTCATGGCAAGGGAGCCGGCGATGGCGCATCTGTGCGTCGTCGAGCCCTACGCGGCCGGGGCGCAGGCAATCGATCTCGCCCTGCAGATGACCGGGCTGTACGCGGTATTTCTCGAGGAAGGCTACCGCCACCCCCCCCAGGCGGCCGAGCTGCCCCGTCTATGCTCAAGCGCGATCGTGGACGCCGTTTTCGAGATAATCCGCGGCCACCTCACAGCGGGGAGAGCAAGCGAGCTGCCGCGCGGTGTGCCCCAGCTCGCCTACATCGCGATCGCGCCCTTTGTGGGGGCCCAAGCGGCGGCCGAGCTGATCGAAGGCCTCGCGGCCCGGCCTTCTTTCCGCGAGCAATGACCGATCTGAGCGTCTCACCCCCGCAACGTGAGCGAGCCCTGAACGCGATCGTCGAGCTCGTCGCACGCGAGGGCTACGTGGACACGACCGTGGCGAAGATCACGGCGGCGTCTCGCCTCTCGCGGACAACGTTCTACGAGCATTTCAGGGACAAGCAGGACTGCTTCCTTGCGGCTCAGCGTCAGCTCGCTGTGCGCTTGCGCGGGGAGGTGGAGCGAGGGGTCGCGAGCGGCGAGCCCGAGTGGGCACTCGCGAGCGCGCTCGCGGCTCTGGTGGCCTTCGCCGAGCGAGAGCCCACCGCCTTTCACCTGGTCACCCACGAAGCCATGATCGCTGGGCCTTGTGCGCTGGACGCCCGCGACGAGCTGATGCTGGCGATCGAGCACACGGTCGAGCAGGCACTCGGTGCGGCGCCCGAGGCCGAGGCGATCGTCGACATACCAACCAAGCTGGTACTCGGTGGGGCCGTGCGGCTGATCGGGATGTCGATGCGCAGGACCGGCGGCACGCCTGAGCCCGAGCTGGTCAAGCTGCCCGGATGGCTCGACTGCTACAGCGTCCCGCCGGGGGAGGCCCGCTGGCGGCAGGTCGCGAGCATCGCCACCGTGCCGCCGGCGACGAACGGTCCAACCAGGCCGATCGCGCCCCAGCCGCTGCCGAGGGGCCGCCACCGCATATCCGATCGGATGGTGAGCGCCGTGCAGCGCGAACGCGTCCTGCATGCGACCGCGGAGATCGTCTGCGCCAAGGGCTACGCGGCTAGCACCGTGGCTGACATCGCCGGTGCCGCGGGTCTCTCGCGCGAGATGTTCTATGCGCTCTTCAAGGACAAGCGCGATGCTTTCCTACAAGCCCAGCAGCTCGTCTTCGAGCAGATGATGGCGGCCAGCGCCGGCGCGTTCTTCACCTCCGAGACCACCTGGCCCGAGCGCATCTGGGAGGCTATGCGCACCACCACGGCATGGCTCCTCGATCAACCGACGCTCGCGCACTTCGACTTCATCGAGGCTTACGCGCTGGGCCCCTCCGACGCCAAGCGCGTGGACGAGAACGTGCTCGCCTTCAACGTGTTCCTCGAGGATGGCTACCGCTACCGCCCGCAGGCCGCTGCGCTACCGAGGCTGTTTGCCGAGGCAATCGCCGGCTCGATCCTCGAGCTGGCCGCCTTTTATATCCGCCACGGCCGCACGGCTGAGACACCGGGCTTGCTGCCACTGCTTACCTACGTGATACTCGCACCATTCACAGGTGTAAGGGAGGCAAACGAGCTGGTCGCTCTGGCGATGTGAAGCGGAGATCGATATCCGGGCATATGTGGGCGGGGTCACTGCCTGGGAGGGTTGAACACCACGATTTCAGTCGGCGTGGCACAAGCTGACGACCGCGAGCGCAGCGACGCCCTCGCCGCGGCCGACGAAGCCGATTCCCTCGCCTGTGGTTGCCTTCACGTTGACGCGCGCGGTCGCGATGCCGAGGGCGACTGCCAGCCGTTCGCGGATAGCCTCGCGCTGGGGTCCGAGCTTCGGATGCTCCATCACGACGGTGGTGTCGACGTTGACGACCTCCAGGCCGAGCGCGACGACGCGCGTGAGCACCGTCGCGAGCAGCTCGATCGAGTCGGCGCCTGAGTAGCGCTCGTCGCCGTCGGGGAAGTGCTCGCCGATGTCACCGAGGCCGGCAGCGCCGAGCAGGGCGTCGATCAGCGCGTGGGTGAGCACGTCGGCGTCGGAGTGACCGTCGAGGCCCAGCTCACCGGGAACCTCGACGCCGCCCAGGATCAGCGGGCGACCTTCGACGAGACGGTGGGAGTCGTAGCCGATGCCGGTCAGGGTCACGCCACACCCGCCCCGCTTGCCTGTCCCCCGCCTGCGCCCGGTTGGGTGTCATGGGGGACCTGTCCCCCGTCATGGGGAGTACCCGTATGGCTGATCGACTCAAGACGGCGCTCGCGGCGCTCGAAGACGCACAGCTCGCCGACGCCTACGCTGTCGAGCAGCTCGAGCGCGCGGTCGTAATCTGCGCCGACGTCCTCAGGGCGGTGGGCGTCGCTCGACAGCGCGATGGGGGCGCCGGCTTGTACGCACATCTCGAGAAACGCCGGGGCCGGATAGATCTCCCGCGCGCGCTTGCGCAGTCCGGCTGTGGAAACCTCGACGGCGATGCCGGACTCGGCGATCCCGTCGATCGCGAGCTCGTAGTAGCGACGGAGGTCTCCCTTGGGAAGCGGACGCTCGCGGCCCCACACCTTGACGAGATCGGGGTGGGCGAGGATGTCGAACAGGCCGCTGCGGGCCGCCTCGCCGAGCGTGCGGAAATACTCTCGCCAGATCTCCTCGGCGCTGTGACCAGAGCTCCACACGCCATAGTCGTCCATATCGAGGGCATAGTCACGCAGGAAGTGCACGGAGCCGACCACATAGTCGAAGTCACGGGCCTGCAGGAGGTTCGCGGTGCGGTCCTCCATGCCCGGCACGAAGTCGGCCTCTAGGCCCAGTCGAAGATCGGTGTCATCGCGCACGAAGCGGCAGTAGTCATCGAGATCGTCGACCGCTACCTCGCGCCAGAACGGGTGCCGCCAGACCGTCAGGGCCTGCGTGAAGCGGTGGATGTGCTCCGACACACCCAGCTCGGCGATCCCCCGCTCGCTGGCCACGTCGCGATAGCGCTGGACGTTGGCCGCGGTGAAGTGCTCAGTCGCCGTGGCGCTCAGATCGTCGAGACGCAGATGGAGGTGGTAGTCGGTGAGCATGGCAAGGGGGGCGAAATTTGATTTGGAGCGACTGCGTCGCCTGCTGGTACCGGAGGTGACCCCTGGTGCCGTCGCGCGTGCCGTGGGTCGCGACGCGCATGGACCCCTACAATCCGATGGTATACGTCAGCCTGACAGCCTGGGGTCGCGATTGTGAAGTCGGGCGATCAGCAGCTCGGCGAGTGCGAGGTCGAGCGGAGTGGTGACCTTGAGGTTGTCGGTCGAGGTGGGCACAAGCACGACTCGCCCGCCGGCTCGCTCGACCAGCCAAGCGTCGTCGGTGGCCTGCGCGAGGATGCCGTCAGGGACGTCCAATGCCCGCTCCAGCGCCGCTCGACGGAAGAGCTGGGGCGTTTGCACAGCCCACAGCCCGACACGGTCGAGCGTCTGCGTAACAACATGCTCTGCGTCGGACTGCTTGATCGTGTCGGTGACCGGGGCCGCCACAACCGCCGCGTCGACACCCTCCTGCTCGACGACGGCGAGCGTCTCCCGCACCAGCCCCGCGGTGAGAAGCGGGCGAGCCGCGTCGTGGACGAGCACCGGGTCGCCGGCGCCCGCCGCCGCCAGCGCGCGCCGCACCGACGCCGAGCGCACCGCGCCCCCTTCCACGCCGACGGTCCCGATCGGGGCCTCGACCCCGGCGGGCAGCGCGACGACGATCCGCTCGATGGCGGGCACGCTCGCCAGCACGTCCACGCTCCACTGGAGCAGAGGCCGGCCGGCGAGCTCGACGAGCGCCTTGGGACGACCTGCTCCCAGACGCTCGCCACGCCCGGCGGCGAGGATCAGCGCGACGGCCATGCGGACCCCTCCACCTCTCCACCGCCGTCCCCGACGGACACGGCGGTGACCGTGTCCGAGGAG
>DASUDH010000257.1:0-2036 GCA_036275675.1 Solirubrobacteraceae bacterium
TTCGACGCGACGATAGCGGTGGTCGCTCAGGAGGAAACGCGCACGCGACGCGCGGCCGGACGTGGTCATGCGCTCGCCGGCGAGCGCGACGCGCGGCAGCTATCCCAGAAAGAGAAGGCGCAGCGTGCGACGTTCGTCGTGCACAACGACGGCACCGAAGCCGACTTGCGGCGCGAGCTGGCCGCCGTGCTTGGCAAGCTGTCGGGATGAGCCTCGTCTACACCCGAATGGGGTCATGCCCCCCTAGGGGGGCATGGGTTGAGGAGACGGTTGTAGGGGAGTCATCTCTCTCTAGGGCGGCTTGGGTTGAGGAGAAGGTTGTAGGGGAGTCATGCCTCTCTAGGGGGGCATGGGTTGAGGAGACGGTTGTAGGGGAGTCATGCCTCTCTAGGGCGGCTTGGGTTGAGGAGAAGGTTGTAGGGGAGTCATCCCTCTCAGGGGGAACATGGGTTGAGGAGGCAGTTGTTAGAAGTGGGTCATGCCCCCCAAGGGCGGCATCGGTTGAGGGGGGTCGCGGATGAGCGTGCAACGGTCGCCTGCGGCCGCTCGCGGCCAGGGCGGACGCACCGTGTATATGTCGGGCCGGCGCTCGCGCGGCGCGCACGGTCCCGGTCCCTCCGCGAGCGGCGCCCGCCGGCTCACGGGCGCAATCGCAGCGGTCGTGCTCGTCGCGGTGCTGACGGTCGCGATCGTGACGCGCGTTCAGCACGCGCCACGGAATGCGGGCCTGCCGCTCAGCGACGCCGCGGTGATCCGCGAACAGGCGGCGGACAAGCGCCTCGACCCTGCTCTGATCGCGGCCGTTATATACGCCGAGACGAAGTTCGACCCGCGCACGTCCTCGGCCGGCGCGCTCGGACTCATGCAGATCCTGCCGGCTACGGCTCGCTTTATCGCCCACCTGTCTGGGGGCGTGCGCTTCACCACGAGCGATCTGGCGACGCCGAAGATCAACGTGGCCTACGGAAGCTGGTATCTGCGCTACCTGCTCGACCACTACGAAGGCAACGAGATGGAGGCGGTGGCAGCCTACAACGGCGGACTTGCCAATGTGGACGCGTGGGTGGCAAGGGCACGCGGTGAAGGCGGGACTCTGAGCGTCTCCGACATCCCGTTCCCCGAGACGCGGGCCTACGTGCGGCGCGTGATGCGGGCACAGGTCGCCTACCGCGCGGTATACGCCCACCAGCTCGGGCTACCGTAGGAGCGCGATGCCATCGTTCAAGCTCGACCCTGCGTTCGCTCCGACAGCCGACCAGCCGAAGGCGATCGACGCGCTCGCCGAAGGCGTGCAGGCGCGCGAGCGCTTCCAGACGCTGCTCGGGGCGACCGGCACCGGCAAGACGATGACGATGGCGGGCGTGATCGAGGCCGTGCAGAAGCCGGCGCTCGTGATCGCGCACAACAAGACGCTCGCGGCGCAGCTGTGCAACGAGTTCCGCACGTTCTTCCCCGAGAACGCGGTGGAGTACTTCGTCTCCTACTACGACTACTACCAGCCCGAGGCATACGTGCCGAGCAGGGACCTGTACATCGAGAAGGACTCGGCCATCAACCAGGAGGTCGACCGTCTGCGCCACGCCGCGACCGCCGCCGTGTTCGCCCGGCGCGACGTGATCGTGGTGGCGTCCGTTTCCTGCATCTACGGCCTCGGCTCGCCCGAGACGTATGAGATGAACATGCAGATATTGCGTCGCGGGGAGGAGATCGACCGCGAAAAGCTGCTGCGCAAGCTCGTGTCGATCCAGTACACCCGCAACGACACCGTGCTCGCGCGCGGCACTTTCAGGGTCAAGGGGGAGACGCTCGAGGTGTTCCCCGCCTACGCTGAGACCGCGTTCAGGGCGACATTGTTCGGCGACGAGGTCGAGCGTCTGCAGCACTTCGACCCGCTCACCGGAGAGCTGATCGCCGACGACCTCGAGCACGTGGCGATCTGGCCGGCGACCCATTACAACGTCAGGGAGGGCACGATCGACGCCGCGGTGACGGAGATCGGTCGGGAGCTGAACGAGCGCTGCGAGCAGCTCGAGGCG
>DASUDH010000258.1:0-5255 GCA_036275675.1 Solirubrobacteraceae bacterium
GAGAGCTGCACGTTGCGCGACTGCATCGTGGCGGCGGGGTGTCGCGTTGGCCCGGGCACCCACATCCAGGAGGGCGCGGTGCTCGGTGAGGGAGTCACGGTGGGGGCGGACAACGCGATCGCTGGCGGCGCGCGTATCTTCCCTGGTGTGACGCTGCCCGACGGCGCGATCAAGTTCTAGGGGCTGCCAGATATTCTGGCCGGACCCACACCCTCAACAGGAGACGAGCAGATGAGCGAAGGCGGCGCTGCCACATCGACGACCGACGAGCTCTCGCGCGAGGCGATCGCCCGCGTGGACGCCTCCGGCCAGCTCGACGACGTGCTGTCGCTGCCCGAGCACCTGCGCGACGCGCTCTGGCGCGTGGAGTCGGCGATCATGGCCGAGTGGGACACGCCCGCGGGCCTGGTCGTGGCCGGGATGGGCGGCTCGGCGATCGGCGGCGCCCTGGCGCGCGCCGCGCTGGGAGATCACGCCTCGCGACCGATCTTCGTTACGCGCGCCTACGGGCTCCCGCCGTGGACGACGCCCGAGACGACTGTGCTGTGCGCGAGCTACTCCGGCGACACCGAGGAGACGCTCGCCTGCTACGAGTCGGCCGGAGCGCTCGGGGCAAAGCGCGTGGTCGTCACCACCGGCGGGCGGCTGGCGGCGATGGCGCGCGAGGACGGCGTGCCGGTGATCCCGCTCCCGGGCGGCTTCCAGCCGCGTGCCGCTGTCGCCTACGTGACGGTGGCGGCGCTGGAGGTGGCGGCATTGTGCGGCGCTGGTCCGCGCCTGACCTCGGAGATCGACGTGGCCGCCTCCCACACCGAGCAGCTCGTCGCCGAATGGGGCCCCGACGCGCCCGCGGGCTCGCTTGCGAAGGAGACGGCGCGGGGCCTGCTCGGCACCGCGCCCGTGATCGCCGGAGCGG
The DNA here is from genome assembly GCA_036275675.1 of Solirubrobacteraceae bacterium. Taxonomy (GTDB): domain Bacteria; phylum Actinomycetota; class Thermoleophilia; order Solirubrobacterales; family Solirubrobacteraceae; genus Palsa-744. Next base: position 917 of record DASUDH010000258.1, read on the forward strand.
GGCTCACGATCCCGATTGCCTACCGCTGGAAGACCCAGATCAACGAGAACTCTAAGCAGCCCGCCTTCGCCCATGAGCTGCCCGAGCTCGACCACAACGAGCTCCAGGGATGGGAGGGGGCCCTCGACGTCGGTCGTTTCTCGGCCGTGTTCCTCGACGACTCAGATGCCCACCCGCGCGTGAAGGAGCGCATGGACCTCACCGAGAAGCTGATCGCGGGCAACGCCTCCGCCAGCTTCCGCCTGGAGACGCGCGGTCAGACGACGATCGAGCGCGTCATCTCGCTTGTCCTGCTCGGCGACCTCGTGTCGATTTACCTGGCCGCCCTGCGCGGCGTCGACCCCGGGCCCGTTGGGCTGATCGACCAGCTCAAGGCCGATCTGGGCGAGGGTGGCTGAACCTTGACACGGTCGTGATAAGGTCTGCTCAATGCAGACTGTGGCTGTCGACGCCCTGACGATCAACGAGGCAGCCGAGACGACCGGCTGGTCGGCGCGGATGCTGCGCTACATCGAGAGCATCGGGCTCGTGCGGCCGCGCCGTTCGGACTCCGGCTATCGCCTCTACGGTCCCGCGGAGTTGCAGAGGCTCAGCTCGCTGCGCGAGCTGCTCGACGCGCAAGGGCTCGACCTCGGAGAGGTGGGCTTTGCGCTGCGGCTCAAGCAGGACCCGCGCGTGCGCGAGGCGATCGAGCAATGGCTCGCCGCCGAGCCGGCCCGTCCCGACCACGTGAGTGCCGCCGACTGGCTGCGCTTTGAGCAGGAGAAGCATCAGCGGCTGCTCGCCGTCGCTGGCGCCGGGTGGAGCCGGTCGGCGAGGCTGGCCGTGCCCGCTCTCGAGAACACGCCCTTCACCGAGAACACGCTCCCCACCGAGAACACATCCCTCGTCGAGAACACGTCCCCCACCAAGACCATGGAGATCGCATGACCCCGACTGCAACGCTCACCGCCACCGATTTCAAGGTCGCCGACCTCTCGCTCGCCGAGTTCGGGCGCAAGGAGATCACGCTCGCCGAGCACGAGATGCCCGGTTTGATGGCGATTCGTCGCGAGTATGCGGCCGCCCAGCCCTTGCGGGGTGCACATATCACGGGCTCGCTGCACATGACGATCCAAACTGCCGTGTTGATCGAGACGCTCACCTCGCTCGGCGCGCGCGTGCGCTGGTGCAGTTGCAACATCTTCTCCACCCAGGATCACGCCGCCGCCGCGGTGGCGGTCGGCCCCGACGGCACGCCCGAGGACCCGCGCGGGGCGCCCGTGTTCGCCTGGAAGGGCGAGACGCTCGAGGAGTACTGGTGGTGCACGGACCGGGCGCTGCGCTGGCCGGGTGAGGACGGAACGGCGAGCGTCTCGGGACCCAACATGATCCTCGACGACGGCGGCGACGCCACATTGCTCGTGCACAAGGGCACCGAGTTCGAGAAGGCCGGCGCCGTGCCCGATCCCGCCTCGGCCGAGTCGGAGGAGCTCAAGGTCGTGCTCGCGCTGTTGCAGCGCTCGCTCACCGAGGACCCGCGGCGCTGGACGATGATCGGCCAGGGCATCATGGGTGTCACCGAGGAGACCACGACCGGCGTGCACCGGCTCTACCAGATGGTGGAGACCGGCGAGCTTCTATTCCCGGCGATCAACGTCAACGACTCGGTGACGAAGTCGAAGTTCGACAACCTCTACGGCTGCCGGCACTCACTGATCGACGGCATCAACCGCGCAACCGATGTGATGATCGGCGGCAAGGTCGCGGTCGTGTGCGGCTTCGGCGACGTGGGCAAGGGCTGCGCCGAGTCGTTGCGCGGCCAGGGCGCCCGCGTGGTTATCACCGAGATCGACCCGATCTGCGCGCTGCAGGCTGCGATGCAGGGCTACGAGGTGAGGACGCTCGAGGACGTCGTGGAGAGCGCCGACATCTTCATAACCTGCACCGGCAACAAGGACATCATCACCGCCGAGCACATGGCGCGCATGAAGCACCAGGCGATCGTCGGCAACATCGGCCACTTCGACAACGAGATCGACATCGCGGGCCTCGCGAAGGTGCCCGGAATCGAGCGGGTCAACATCAAGCCACAGGTCGACGAGTGGGTGTTCGCCGACGGCCACGCGATCCTGATGCTCTCCGAGGGACGCCTGTTGAACCTCGGCAACGCCACAGGCCATCCGAGCTTCGTGATGAGCAACTCGTTCACCAACCAGACGATCGCCCAGATCGAGCTGTTCTCCAAGAACGAGGAGTACGACAAGCGCGTCTATGTTCTTCCGAAGCATCTCGACGAGAAGGTCGCGCGCCTGCACCTCGACGCGCTCGGCGTGAGGCTGACCAAGCTCAGCGAGGAGCAGGCGGCATACATCGGCGTGCCCGTGAGCGGCCCCTACAAGCCCGACCACTATCGCTACTGATCGAGCCGGCCAGGACCTGCGTTACGGCGCGATCGGGCCGACGAGGGCTACGGTCATCGCGAGCGAGGCTGACAGCGGCCAGGCCCGCATCGACTGGGCAGACGCCCAGATGCCGGTGCTGGCCGTGGTGCGCGAGCGCTTGCGGCGCGAGCGTCCGCTCGACGGCGTAAGCGTGGCGGCGTGCCTGCACGTCACGGCCGAGACGGCCAACCTCGTGCGCGCGCTGATCGCGGGCGGCGCCCATGTGGGGCTGTGCGCCGCCAACCCGCTCTCCACCCAGGACGAGGTGGCCGTGGCGCTCACCGAGCGCCACGGCGCCGATGTGCTCGCCGCTCGCGGGGAGAGCGCGGGCCGGTACGCGGAGCACGTGAGGGCGCTCGTGGAGAGCGCCCCGCAGGTGACGATCGACGACGGGGCCGATCTCATAAGCGCGATCCACGAGTCCAACCCAGCGCACGCGGCCAAGATGCTCGGCGGCACCGAGGAGACGACCGCAGGGCTCTTGCGCGTGCGGGCGCTCGCCGAGCGGGGTACGCTCGCGTGCCCCGTGCTGGCGGTCAACGAGTCGCGCACCGAGCGCGCCTTCAACGATCGCTTCGGCACCGGCCAGTCGACGATCGATGGCATCCTGCGCGCCACCAACCTGCTGCTCGCCGGGCGCACGGTCGTGGTGCTCGGCTATGGCTGGACCGGGCGTGGGGTGGCCTTGCGCGCGCGCGGCGCGGGCGCGTCGGTGATCGTGTGCGAGGTCGACCCGCTGCGCGCCCTGGAGGCCCGCATGGAGGGCTACGAGGTGATGGGGGCGCTCGCGGCGGCCGAGCGCGGAGACGTGTTCGTGACGGTCACCGGCGGACGCGACGTGCTGCGAGGCGAGCACTTCGCGCGCATGAAGGACGGCGCGGTGCTCGCCAACGCAGGACACTTCGACGTGGAGATCAAGCTGGACGATCTGCGCGCGCTCGCGGCCGGCGGCCGGCGCGAGGCGCTGCCGCTCGTGGAGGAGCACACGCTCGCGGACGGCCGTCGCCTGAACCTGCTCGCCCAGGGCCGCGTCGTGAACCTCGCGGCCGCCGAGGGGCACCCGGCGTCGGTGATGGACGTGTCGTTCGCCGGTCAGGCGCTGTGCGTCGAGTACTTGGTGACAAGCGCCGGTCATCTGCGGCCGGGCGTGCTGCCCGTGCCGGAGGAGATCGACGATGAGGTGGCGCGCCTGAAGCTCGAGTCGCTCGGCATCGAGATCGACGAGCTGAGCGAGGAGCAGCGCGTCTACCGCAGCGCCTGGGAACAGGGCGCGTAGCCTTTCCTATAGCTTGCGCCCCAATGAGAGCGATGGTCCTCGCGGCTGGTCTCGGCACCCGCTTGCGCCCACTCACCTACGAGATCACCAAGCCGATGGTGCCCGTGCTCGACCGGCCCGTCATGGGTCACATCGTCGATCTGCTCGACCGGCACGGGTTCGAGCAGGTGATCGCCAACCTGCACTACTTCCCCGACTCGATCAAGCACTACTTCGGCGAGCGCCTGGCCTACCGCTTCGAGGCGGAGCTGCTCGGCACTGCCGGTGGCGTGCGCGCGTGCGCAGATTTCTTCGGCGCAGAAGCGTTCCTCGTGATCTCCGGTGACGCGCTCACCGACATCGACCTGGGGGCGTTCGCCGCCAGGCACCGCGAGGCGGGTGGGATAGCGACGCTGGCGGTCAAGAAGGTGACCGACACGCGCGAGTACGGCGTAGTGCTGCACGACCGCGACGGCCGCGTCACCGGCTTTCAGGAGAAGCCGGCCCCCGAGGAGGCGCTCTCACGGCTCGGCAACTGCGGCATCTACGTGTTCGCCCCGGAGATCTTCGACTACTTCCCGGCACGCGACTTCGTCGACTGGGCCAAGGACGTGTTTCCGACGCTGCTCGAGCACGACGTGCCCTTCCACGTGCACGAGAT
>DASUDH010000259.1:0-3628 GCA_036275675.1 Solirubrobacteraceae bacterium
GCCGCACATCCTCCGATCGCCCGATCTGACGCTCGGGCCAAGACCTCAGACGATGGACAGCGATCCAGCCACGTGCCACACGCACCGCCGGCCAGCGCTTTGCCGAGCCCAACAGAGCTGCACAGACGAGATGCACGGTCCGTGCAGGGCCACCGGTGACCCTTCAATTCGTTGGATGGCCGGTTTGTGATCGTCTGGGTCATAGACCGCGATGACCAGACGTGCACACCTCCGGCGATCGCGGCAAAGCGGCATGGGAGCGACGGCGCGATGATCGAGCTGACCGTCACCCTCACCGATGCACAACTCGTCGAGATCGCCGAACGCGCCGCCAGGCTCGTACCGACAGGTGCGCAGCCGACCTCACCGTGGCTGAACGTTGCGGAGGCCGCTGAGCTCTTGCGCTGTAGCAAGGATCGGATCTACGACCTCATCGCGCTCGGCAAGCTCCAGCCGCGCCGCGACGGCCGTCGCGTCCTCCTTCGTCGCGATGACCTCGACGCGTATGTGGAAGGGCAGACGCGATGACCGCCGGAGCCTGCGCGTGGTCATCGATTGATGTGCCGTCGTCATTCGCTGTGTTGACGTCCCTGCCGGTCGATCGCGTCGGCGAGCTGATGCAGGTCGGCGCCGAGGGCGTGCAGGAACTTCAACAGCGTGTGCCAACGGATGCCGCGATGCCCGTGCTCGACCTGCGAGACGTAGGTTGCTCCGACGCCCGACCGTGCCGCCAGCTCCTCCTGGGTAAGCGTTGCCAGGTTGCGCAACTCCCGCAGCGCCCTTCCGAGCACCGCGTAGTCATCCGGGTCTTTCGGCGCTCGGTTTGGTCTGGGCAAAACGCGACGTCCACCTTTACAGTTAGGCTAAGTCCAGCTAGGCTTTGCCGAGCGAACATACAAGTTGGCGCCCGCGCGGGTTGGACCGCCGGGCGCCGTGGCACCGAGAGCTGTAACTCCCGGCACGCCAGCCAAGCTACCAGTCAGGCAGCGCGGCTTCCTTGCCTTGAGTGTCATGAAGAGGGGCCTCCTTGGTGGCAGTCTCCGGGCTGTCACCAACGGAACCGACCAAGGAGGCCCGTACATCATGTTGCACGTTGGTTTGGATCTCAGCCGCAAGCGGCTGGACTACGACCTGCTTTGCGAGGACGGCTCGCGGATCGAAGCGGGCGCGGTGGCGCCTGACGCCGATGGGCTGCGTGGCCTCGTGCGCCGCGTGGATGCCTATCGGGAGCCGGTGTCCGCGGCGATCGAGTCGATGAACGGTGCCCGCTTCGTGCACGACACGCTCGAGCGGTTGGGCTGGGAGGTCGAGGTCGCCGACGCGCAGAAGGTCAAGGGACTGGCGCCACTGGCGTGCAAGACCGACAAGATCGACGCGTGGGTGCTGGCTGAGCTCTCCCGGCGCGAGCTCGTGCCCGCGATCTGGCTACCCGCTTTCGAGCAGCGCGCCGAGCGTGAGCGGGCACGCTGGCGACTATTTCTGGTGCGCAAGCGCACCTCGCTGAAGCAGCGTGTCCACGCGCAGCTGCTCGCGTTTGGGCACCCGTGCCCGGTCTCGGATCTGTTCGGGCGCTCCGGTCGCGAGATGCTCGGCAGGCTCGAGTTCCCCGAGCCGTGGCGGCAGGGAGTGCTCGCAGCCCTCGCAATGATCGAAGACCTCGATGCGCAGATCACCGAGATCGATCGTGAGCTGAAGAGCCTCGGCGCCGAGCACCGCTACATCCCGTTGCTGACGAGCATCCCAGGGGTCGCGTGGGTGCTCGGCTACACGATCGCCGCGGAGATCGGCGACATCCACCGTTTCGCCTCGCCGCAGAAGCTCTGCGGCTACACGGGGCTATGCCCACGGGTCTACCAGTCAGGCGCGAAGGATCGCCGCGGCCAGCTCACCCACGCCGGCCCGAAGTACCTGCGCTGGGCGCTGATGGAGGCCGCCACCCACGCCTGCCGCCACCCGATCTACAGCGAGCGCTACCAGCGCAACAAGCGCCGTCTCGGCAAGCAGCGCGGCGCCAAGGTCGCCCAGGTCGACATCGCCCGACGACTGGCCGAGTCGATCTGGCACATGCTCACCAAAAACCAACCGTTCGCTCCGGCAGGCGCCACGCCGGCTCTGGCCGCATAGACGGCCCTCCTTGAGATGCGCTACCGGAGCGATGCACCCATAGAACCTGGTCCTCCCAGCGAGGAGGCGATAGAGAGTTGAGCAATGCTCCAACACCCCGACTCACCCACGGACCATGACGCCACCACCCCGACACGCACTTGACAACCAGCCCCTCTTCATAGAGAGCAGTCCTCCCGGGGCCTCCAAGTCGAATAAGGAAAAACCATGAACAACGTCACCCCGCAAAGCGTCCTGCTCTCACTTACGACTGAGGATCGGCTGTGGGCCATCGAGGAGTTGGTCCGCGAGCAGGGCGACCGCATCGGCGTCCTCGACGCAATCGCCGAACTGGACGCGATCGGGCTCGTCAACCGCGTGAACGAGCGCTTCGTGTGCGCATCGCGCGTGGCTATTCACGCTGACGAGTTTCAAATCTGATGTCGCTGATCATCGGAGATCGCGTGCGACGCGCGAACGAAGGCGATGCAAGTGCATTCACCAGAACAGAGGATGGCGCGTGATGGCCGCCAAGCTGGAAAGGACGCGCACGCCGGGCATCTTCAAGCGCGGCAGCCGCTACGTGTTCTCGTATCGAGTTGACGGCAAGCAGCGGTGGGAGTCGTGTCGTACGCTCGACGAAGCTCGGCGCGAGAAGGCCGCCAGGCAGACTGATGTTGGGCGCGGCGAGTTCGAGGAGCGCTCCCGCGTCACCTTGCACCACTACGCGCGCGAGTGGATCGAGCGCTATCACGGCACCGGCCGGCGGGGCTTTCGTGAGGAGACGCGTTCAGAGTATCGGGCGCTGCTCGAGAAGTACGCGCTGAGCCACTTCTCGTCGCGGATGAGACTCACCGACATCACGCCTCGGCATGTTGCAGCGTTCGTTGGCTGGCTTTGCGATCAGACGAGGCCCGCGCCCACGCACGATGCGCCCGACCGGCGACTGCCGCTGTCGGACAAGACCGTGCGCAACGCGCTCGGCCCACTCAAGGCATGCCTGGCCACCGCGCGCCGCGAGGGTCTGATCCGCCACAACCCAGCGACCGACGTGGCGCTGCCTCACAGGACGCTCGCTGATGAGGACGACGCGTGGCCTCGGCCATTTCCGCGGATCGAGGGTGTCGAGGGCGAGATCGTTGAGACGATGGAGTTGGTCGTCGAGCACGTGGAGGAGCAGCACCGGCTGATGTTCGAGCTGCTCGCGGCGACCGGGCTGCGGCGTTCGGAGCTGCTTGTACTCGAAGGTCGCCATCTCGCGCTTGGCGAGCGCCAAACGCACGTGAAGGTACGGCAGCGTGTTCGCCGGCGAAGCGGAGAGGGGCTCGTGATCGGCCCGCTCAAGTCGCGGTACTCCAAGCGAGACGTGCCGATTTCCTCGTCGCTGGCGGAGCGTCTGTCCGCCCGTGGCGTCGCGCCCGACGAGCTGATCTTCCGTTCGAGTGCGGGAACGGTGCTCGATCCAGACAACCTCGCCGCCAGGGTGCTCGCGCCGGCGTGCGCCACGGCCGGCGTCGCGTGGGCT
>DASUDH010000260.1:0-3612 GCA_036275675.1 Solirubrobacteraceae bacterium
ACCACGCCCGCCGCGATGGTGCCCACGCCCGATTCGGACACCAGCTTCACGCCGACCCGGGCTCGTGGGTTGACGGTCTTCAAGTCGTGGATGAGCTGGGCCAGGTCTTCGATCGAGTAGATGTCGTGGTGCGGCGGCGGCGAGATGAGCTGCATGCCGGGCTGCGCGTGGCGCAGCCGGGCGATCAGGCTCGTCACCTTCATCCCCGGCAGCTGGCCGCCCTCACCGGGCTTCGAGCCTTGAGCGATCTTGATCTCGAGCTCGTCCGCGCGCTTGAGGTAGGCCGGAGTCACGCCGAAGCGCGCTGAGGCGACCTGCTTGACCCTGTTGTCGCGCCGGATTTCGGCGGAGTCGGCATAGGTTTCAGGGTCCTCACCACCTTCGCCGGAGTTCGAGCGCGCGCCGATCTGGTTCATCGCGACGGCGAGCGCCTCGTGCGCCTCCGGCGACAGCGCTCCAAGCGACATCGCGGTGCTGACGAAGCGCTTGACGATCTGGGACGCCGGTTCCACGTCCTCCAGCGCGACCGGCTGCGCGCACTCCTTGAACGCGAGCAGCTCACGCAGCGACTGCGGCTCGCCCATGCTCGAAAGCCGCCTCCACTCTGCGTAGGCCGCGGAGTCGCCGGTCTGCGCCGCCTTCTGAGCCGCACGCACCGCAAGCGGGTTGTAGGCGTGATGCTCGCCGGCCTTGCGGAACCGGACCCTGCCGTGGTCGCTGAGCGGTGCGCGGCGACCGCGCACCGACCGGTCGACGTCATCGAGGTTGGCGCCGCCGATGCGCGACGGCACCTCAGGCAGGCACAGCTCCATGACCTCGGCGCCCAGGCCCAGCGCCTCGAGCACCTCCGCGCCGCGGTAGCTCGCCACGCAGGAGATGCCCATCTTGGCCATGACCTTGAGGAGGCCGCCCTCGAGCGCCTTGCGATACCGCGGCGTCGATTCGTCTCCGACCGTGGCCAGGGCCAGCCACGGATGCACGGCGGTCGCGCCGATGGTGATCAGGCACGCGACGTCGTGGACGTCGACCACATCGCCGCCGATCGCGACGATGTCGGTGCCCATCCGCCTGCCGGTGCCGAGCAGGTGCGAATGCACCGCGCCGACAGCCAGCGCCATCGGCACGGGGATGCGGTGCGGCTCCATGCGCCGGTCGCTGAGCGCGACGACGCCTTCGGCGCGCGATGCTTCCTCGCGCAGGCGAAGCAGCGCGTCGCGCAGCGACTCGTCGAGCGAGTACGTCGCGTCGAGCACCGTTGCGTCTTCGAGAACGCGAGCGAGCTCGGCCGCGCCGAGGACCGGCGATTCGAGCTCGAGCAACCTTCTGCCGTCCGGGATTGCGGGGTGGTGGCGGTGCAGCAGCTCCCGGTCTGCTCCGCCTTCCGGCTCGAGCGTGCCGTGCCGGGCGCCGAGCAGCGTGCGCAGCGACATCACCGCCTTCTCGCGCAGCGGGTCGATCGCGGGATTCGTGACCTGGGCGAACCGCTGCCGCAGATAGCCGTAAAGCCGCCGCGGCGTGCGGCCGAGCGGCGCGATGGGGATATCGTCGCCCATCGAATACACGGGCTCGACGCCGGTCTGGGCCATCGCCTCGACGACGAACTTCACGTCCTCCGCGCCCCAGCCATGAAGGGCGTGCTGCGTGGCGATGTCGGACGGCGGCTCGAGGTTGACGTGGTGGCGCTCGACCGGAACGAGCACACGGTCCGCGAGCAGCGCGTAGTCGTGGCGAGCCGCCGCACGCGCCTTTGCGTCCGCGTCACGCAGGAGCGTGCCGTCGCGCGTGTCGACGAGGAGCATCTGCCCGGGTCCGAGCCTTCCGCGCTCGACCACGTCCTCGGGCGCCATCTCGACGACCCCGGCCTCGGACGCCGCGGCCACCATCCCATGCCGCGTGCGCTGCCAGCGCAGCGGCCGCAGACCGTTGCGGTCGAGGGCCGCGCCGACGACGACGCCGTCGCTGAACGCCAACGCCGCCGGTCCGTCCCACGGCTCGAAGCGGATCGACTGGTAGCGGTAGAAGTCGCGCACCGGAGAGGCGATGTCGCCGCGCCCCTCCCACGCGTCGGGAACAAGGCTCATCAGCGCCTCGCTCACGTCCCAGCCGCGCCGGACGAGCAGCTCGAGCGCGTTGTCGAGGGACGCGGAGTCCGAGCCATCGCGCCAGATGGCGCCGCGCAGCCCGGGCTCGAGCTCGGACTCGCGCGCGCGCATCCAGGCGCGGTTGCCGGTGATGGTGTTGATCTCGCCGTTGTGGGCGAGCATGCGGAAGGGCTGCGCGAGCCGCCAGTCGGGCATGGTGTTGGTCGAATAGCGCTGATGGAAGACGGCAAGCCTGCTTTCGCACCGCGGGTCGCGGAGATCGAGGTAGAAGTCGGCGAGCCGCGTCCCCGCCATCAGGCCCTTGTAGACCACGGCGCGGCTCGAGCAAGAGACGATGTACATGCGCACGCCCTCGGCCTCCGCGTCGCGCTCGATCCGGCGGCGCGCGAGGTACAGCTCGCGCTCCCAGGACTCGTCGTCGAGGCCCGGATTGGCGATCAGCGCGTGCAGGATCTCGGGCATCGTCGCCCGCGCTCGCTCGCCCAGCGATCCGGCGTCCACCGGCACATCGCGCCAGCGCTCGACGCGAAGATGCCTTGCGAGGAGCTCGCGCGCGCGTTCGTCCCACGCGAACACGACCGCCACGCCGTAGTCGCCGCCGACGACGGCCTGCGGGACCTGGATCAGCAGGCCCGCCCCGTCGCCGCTCTTGCCGTCGGCGTCCAGGCCGCCGCGATGCGCGAGGCGGGCCAGTGCCGTGACGCCGAGCGCGACCGCCTCGTGTCCCAGCTCGGGCGTGGCGACAAAGCCCATTCCGCAGGCGGCCCGGCCGTCGGGAAGGACCCCCGGCCAGGCTAGGCGCGATCCATCGAGCGCTGGGGGCACTGCCGCGAAGGCTACCTGCGGTTGCCGGACGTGCCTAGTGCGTGATCGCCAAAAACGCCCGGCGTTGGTTATTCGGCTTCTACATGCCGAGGAGGGACTGCACGCGCAGCGCGACCGAGAGATTGAGTCGCGTCTCGGGATCCTCGAGGTCGAGTCCCGTGATCTCGCGGATCCGATCGAGGCGGTAGCGGAGCGTGTTCGGGTGGACGCGCAGACGGCGCGCCGCCTGCTGCTGCTCTCCCGTCTCGAGGTAGGCGCGAAGCGTGGCGACGAGCGCACCCTTGCGCGCGCTGTCGTGCTCCACCAGCGGGCCCAGGTGCCGCCGGCTGTAGTCGACGAGGCGCTCGTCGCTCACCGCCGCCAGCAGGCCGGTGAGGCCGAGCTCGGGTACGGCCACGACCTGGCCCCAGCGCTTGAAGCGCGCCAGCGACTCCATCACCGACGTCACCTCGCGCAGCGCCCCAGTCACGGCGGCCGGCGCCTCGACCGGCGCGCTGAAGCCGACCGAAACGGTGAACCCGGGCTTCCAGTCGCCGATCGCCTGCCGGATCTGCAGGCCCAGCGCGTGGCTGCGGGCCTGGTGGTCGCCGGTCTCCGTGCCGAGCGGCAGCAGCGCGACGACCTGGTCGCTGCGACCCTGCACGAGCGCGCGGGGATAGCTCGCCCTGACGACCGCCGTGACGCG
>DASUDH010000261.1:0-9213 GCA_036275675.1 Solirubrobacteraceae bacterium
CAGGAAGTAGCACGCAGGCTGGAGCATCCCGCTGGCCAGACGCTCGAGCGCGCGACGGTCGAGCGCATAGTTGACCGCCTCGCGCACGAGCGGGCTCGAGAACGGCTTGGACGTGATGTTCAGGAAGAAGAACTCGCTCGAAACGGTCGGCTCCTTCGCATAGCGCCCGGCGGCTTGGCCTTCGACCTGTGAGAGCAGCGTCGGCGGGACCGTGTCGTTGTAGTCGAACACGTCGGCCGTGTTGCTCAGCACCTGCTCCGCCTCGGCCTGGTTGTTGGAGACGATCTTCACGTTCACATCCACGTGTCCTGTGGGAACGCCGGGGATTGTGCTGCTCGAGAAGCGCGGATTGCGCACGAGCGAGAACGACTTGTTCGGTACGACGCTCGCGATCTCATACGGCCCGACCCCTGGGGGCGGGCTGTTCGGGAGGCTCTTCATCGGCGTGCCGCTGGGCACGAGGCCGGCAGCGGGGAAAGCGAGCACGTTCAGGAACGGGCCATAGGGCGCGACGAGCTTGATCGTGATCTTGCCGGTCGCGTCGTCAGTTTCGATGCCCGAGATCGAGGAGGCCTTGCCTTTGTCGAACGCTTCGCCGCCCGCGATGTTTTCGGTGAGCATGCTCTTGTTGCCCCAGCCGAGCTTGATCGCGCGCTCGATCGTGTGGGCGAAGTCCGAGGCCTTCACGGGAGCGCCACTCGAGTAGTGCAGGCCCTTGCGCAGCATAAACGCGTAGGTCTTGCCGTCCGCGGAGACGGTCGGCAGGCTCTCGGCGAGGCCCGGTATCAGCTTGGTTCCCGCTTCGCCGGATGCATGCGCATAGGTGACAAGACCCGTGTAGGCGATCCACGTCGCCTCATAAGACTGCGTCGTCGCCCCCAGTCCGGGGTCGAGCGAGTCCGGCGCCGTGCCCATCAGCACGGTCGCCGTGCCGCCGCTCGTCGACGACGCCGACGAGCTTCCGCACGCACCCAAGCCCACGACCATGGCAAGCGCGAGCGACATACCTGCCAGCGCCCGAAGCGTCCTATGCACGTGTCTCCCCCCTCCTCGCAAACCGGCGAGTCTCGTAATGTGTGTCACGAAGTAAGTGATTCGACAACCGTTGTCGTCACCCTTTCACGAAACTTGAAATATTCAAATGAGCCCAGACGCCATCGATACGGCCGGACGGGACAGGCGGGGTGGGCGTGGCCCCGACAAACTGCCGCACACCGCATCTGCGCTCGATCCGGCCACCGGCGAGTCGCTTGGCAGCGTCGTCACGATCGCCCCAGACGGTGTCGCCGAGATCGTCGCGCAGGTCGCCAAGGTCCAGCCGCTGTGGGCGCTCCTGCGCCGGGAGGACAGGGCGCGCTACATGGGCCGCATGGCCCAGGCGATCGTCGACGAGCTCGACGAGCTGCGCGAGGCGATCGCGTGCGAGCAGGGCCGCCCGCGCACGGAGGTCGCCGCGCTCGAGCTGCTCGCCGCCATCGACGCGCTGAAGTGGGTCGCGCAGGACGGCGCGCGTGTGCTCGGCCCCAGGGGGGTCGGCATCCATCGCTCGCTGTTCCTGACCAAGCGCGCCCGCATCGCATACGAGCCGTACGGCGTCGTCGGCGTGATCGGCGCCGGCAGCGCCCCGTTCGCGCAACCGCTCGGCCAGATCGCGGGCGCATTGCTGGCCGGTAACGGAGTCGTCTTCAAGCCGGCCCTGCGCGCCTGCCTTGCGGGCGAGCGGATCGCGCGCGTGCTCGCGCGCGCGGGCCTTCCCGAGGGTCTCGTGCGCGTCATCCACGGCGACGGCGACGTGGGCCTGGAGCTCGCCAGGGCGCCTGTCGACAAGCTCCTGTTCACGGGCTCGCCCGCCATCGGGCGGGCGGTTGCGCGTGCGTGCGTGTCGCTCCAGACGGAGGTCACCGTCGAGCTGGGCGGCAAGGACGCGATGATCGTCCTCGCCGACGCCCACCTCGCGCGCGCCGCCGACGCCGCGCTGTGGGCCGGATGTGCCGGGGCAGGGCAGGCGCGCGGTGCGGTCGAGCGCATCTACGTGGTCCCCGAGGTCGCCGAGCGGCTCGTCGCGAGGCTCGTCTCGCGGGCGCGCGCGCTCGCCGTCGGCGACCCGCGCGATCCGCGCGTCCAGGTCGGACCGCTCGCCTCCACGCGGCGCGTCGAGCGCGTGCGCGAGCTCGTCGATGAAGCCGTCGCTCAGGGCGCCACGCTGCACTGCGGCGGGCCGGTCGAGCCGGAGGCACTCGTGGGCGTCGGCTCAGGCGACTCCCGGGGGCCGCAAGCCGGGGCGTTCTTCGCGCCCGCGGTGCTCACCGGCGTCACCCACGAGATGCGGCTGATGCGCGAGCCAGTCGGCGGTCCTGTGCTGGCGGTGATGACCGTCGGCTCGGTCTCCGAGGCGATCGCGCTCGCCAACGACAGCCCGTATGGCCTCGGCGCGTCGGTGTGGACGGCGGACCGCTACCGTGGACTGCGAATCGCGCGCACGCTCGACGCGGGCATGGTGTGGCTCAACGACCACCTGCCGAGCCCTGCCGTCTCGCGCGGCCCGTGGGGCGCCGCAGCCGGCGGCGGCCTCGGGCGCACGCTCGGCGAGGCCGGCCTGCGCGCGTGCGCCCAGGAGAAGCTGATCACGTGGGACCCCTCGGGCGCCCGCGGCCTGTGGTGGGGACCCTACGACGAGCTGTCCGCGCGGGCCGCGCGGGCAGCCGCGCAGCTGCGCTCCACACGCGGCTCCGACCGCGAGCAGGCCTGGCGCCACGGCGCGCTGGCGCTTGCGCGCGTGGGAGCCAGGGCGCTGGGGCGAAGGTCCTAACCTGTAGCCATGCCCGCCCAGGCCTATGCAGGCAAGGAGTGCGTCTGCCAGCTGCGCAAGGGGATCTGCGACCAGAGCTGCGTCGCAGACACGCTCTCGACGCCCTTCTACATCGCCTGCCTGAAGCTGAGGGGTCGTCGCTGCGCGGTCGTCGGCGGCGGCGAGATCGGCCTCGAGAAGGTCGAGGGGCTGCTGGCGTGCGACGGCGAAGTCACGCTGATCGCGCCCGCGGCCGAGCCGGCGCTCGCCCGGTACGCGGCCGAGGGCTCGATCCGCTGGGAGCGGCGACCCTACGCCGGCCCCTCCGATCTGGAGGGGGTGTTCGTGGCGATCGCGGCCACCGACGACACGGACGTGAACATCGCCGTGTACGAGGACGCCGAGCGGCGCGCGATGCTCGTCAACGTCGTCGACGTGCCGCCGCTGTGCAACTTCATCCTGCCGGCGATCGTGCGCAACGGCCCGCTCGCTATCGCGATATCGACCGCGGGCGCCTCACCGGCCCTGGCCAAGCGCATGAAGCGCGAGATAGCCGAGCAGTTCGGTGAGCCCTACGCGCGGCTCGCGGTGCTGCTCAACGAGGCGCGCGGCTGGGCCAAGGCGACGCTGCCGACCTATCAGGACCGCAAGCAGTTCTTCGAGTCGATCGTAAACGGCGATCCCGATCCGGTCGAGCTGCTGCGCGAGAGCCGTACCACGAAGGGCGCCCCCCATGGCGGGGCACAAGCAGGCGAGCAGGATGTGCGGGAGCTGATCGCGCGAGCTCAAGCCGAGCACGAGCAGCGCTTCTCCGCAGTTTGAATACGCACGACCCGTCGACGCCAAGAGTCCTATTCAGCACGCGCGGTCGGATGAGAAGTGTGTGAAGGTGCGCGATGTGATCAAGTTGATCGAGCAGGACGGCTGGCGATTTGAGCGCCGTGATTCCCATACGGACAAACGCCGCGCCGCTACGCAAACGGGTCGCGCGCCTCGATCCCCTCGTAGCGACGGAAGTCTCTGTCGCGCGTGTAGATGACCGTCACGCCATGGCCGCGCATCAACGCTGCGAGGTGTGCGTCAGGGACATAGTTGCCACGGGTGTCGTGGCCCGCGGTCGCGCGATATGTCTCCCAGAAGCCGGCTCCCTCGGCCTCGGTGCGCACCGTGGGGCGTTCCAGCAAGGCGGTTACCGCGGCGATTGCCTGCGCGGGGGACGCAGGACTTGGGAAGATCGCCGGGTGGGTCGCGATCCGCAGGAACCCCATGATCGTGGGCCAGAACAGGTAAAGGAGATCCGGACCACGCGCGAGGCGGTCGACCAGCTCGTGGGCGCGCTCGTGCAGCTCGTCGTCGGCGTTGCCCGCGTACAGCAGGACGTTCGTGTCGACGGTGACGCTCAATGCGCCCGCGTCTCAGTCGTCTCCGTATCGAGCGTCCGCCAGAGCGCGTCCTTGTCCCGCAGATCGACCTTCGGCTTGCCGAGGTGCCAGGCCGGCAACGACAGCGGCGGCGACTCGGCCGGTGACTCATTCCCCAGCGCAAAGGCGAGCCGCTCAGATGCAAGCTCTCCCATGCTCTTGTGCTCGGCGCGCGCGCGCCGGCGTAGTTGCGCCAGCACCGAGGAGTCGAGATCGAGCGTCGTCCGCGGCATGATGCTTGATGTTATCAGATAACGCATCTGATGTGCAATGCCTCTGCGGTCTCGCCGAGACCAGTCCACCATCGTCCGCCGGGGCGACAGCGCCACTAACCTGTGCGGGTGATCGAGCTCGACGGGCTGAGACGCAATTACGGCGAACGCGCTGCGCTCGACGGGGTCACGCTCACGCTCCCACCAGGACAGGCGCTCGTCGTGTTCGGCCCGAACGGAGCGGGCAAGACGACGCTGTTGCGCGTGCTCGCGACGCTGCTGCGTCCCCACTCCGGACGCGTGCGGGTGCTGGGCGAGGAGCTCCCTGGCGACGCCTGGCGTGTGCGCGGGCGCGTGGGGTTGCTGGGCCACGAGCCGCTGCTCTACCGGGAGCTGACGTCGCGCGAGAACCTGCGCTACCACGCGCGCCTGCACGGCGTCGCCGGCGAGCGCGTGGAGCAGCAGTTGCAGGCCGTGTCGATGACGAGCCGTGCCGATGAGCCGGTCAGGACGCTCTCGCGCGGCATGGTCCAGCGCGTCGCCGTTGCCCGCGCCACGCTGCACGATCCCGAGTTGCTGCTGCTCGACGAGCCCTACGCCAACCTCGATCCGGCCGCGATCGAGCTGGTGAAGCCGCTGATCGGGGCCGCCAGCGACCGTACCCGTGTGCTCACGAGTCACGACCCGGGCCGGGGCCTAGCCGAAGCGGACGTGGCGCTCGGACTGCGCGCTGGCCGAGTGGCGCTGCTGGCGGACGCCGCAAGCGTCGACCCCAACGCGATAGCGGAGTTGTACCGGTGAGCGATCCGATCCCTCCCCATTCAAGGAAGACGGAGCCGCATGCGGCTCCGTCCCCGGCCCATGCGCCGGGCGGAACAGCTGACAAGTCACATGTCGGAGCCGGTCGGCACTCGCATGCGTCAGTCGGAATACACGGGCTCGACAAAGCACATGTGCGACCCGGCCAGTCGGAGAATGCGCCGGCCGGGGCATCGGCAGACAAGTCGCATGTCGAACCCAACCGGCGCACGCATGCGCCGGCCGGGACAGCAAAAGTAGTCCTCGCCCTGCTGCGCAAGGAGCTGCTCGTCGAGCTGCGCACGCTGGAGTCGATACCTGGCATGTCGCTGTTCGCGGTGACGACATTCGTAGTGTTCCACTTCGCCCTGAACCAGGACGCGGTGAGCGGGCGGGAGGCGGCGGGGATCCTGTGGGTGACGCTGCTGTTCGCGGCGATGCTCGGCGTCAACAGGCTGTTCGTGGCCGACGCCGAGGAGGGCGGCTTCGACGGCTTCCTGCTGGCGCCGGTGGACCGCGGCGCGCTGCTGCTGGCCAAGGCGATCGCGCTGCTCGCCTACCTGCTCGTGCTCGAGCTCGTGGCCGTGCCGGCGTTCGGGCTGCTCTTGCTCGGCCCCTCGCTCGACCAGGCGCTGCCGGGCCTGCTCGCCCCGCTCGCGCTCGCCGATCTAGGCGTCGCGGCGATCGGTACGCTCGTGGCGGCGCTGGCGGTGCGTACGCGCGCGCGCGACCTGCTCGGGCCGCTCTTGGCCTTGCCACTGCTCGTGCCGGTGGTGATCGGCGCCGCGCGCGCGAGCGCGCCGCTGCTTGCGCTCACCCACCCAAGCGGCCCCCCGGCCCGCTGGCTGGCGACGCTCGCGCTCTATGATCTTGTGTTCGGGCTGATCGCCTACGCAGTGTTCGACTTCCTCCTGGAGGATTGAGCCCACCACCATGTACAGTCGCGGACTCCGCGCCCTCTCGCTAGCCACCGTCGCCGCCTTCAGCGCGGCGCTCGGCCTCGTGTTCTTCTACGCGCCGATCGAAGCCGACCAGGGCTTCCTGCAGAAGATCTTCTACCTGCACGTGCCGCTCGCGATCGTCGCCCTGTGCGGGTTCGTGATCGGCGGGATCATGGCGATCGCGCACCTGCGCACGCGCGATCAGCGCTGGGACATGCGCTCCTACGTGGCGATCCACATGAGCCTGATCTTCGGCGTCGCCGTGCTGTTGACGGGCTCGATCTGGGCGCGCGCCTCGTGGGGCCACTGGTGGGTATGGGACGAGCCGACGCTCGTCTCGTTCCTGATCGTCTTCTTGCTGTACGCCACCTACCAGCCGTTGCGCTTCGCGATCGAGGACCCCGAGCGCCAGGCGCGCTACGCCTCCGTGTTCGCGATCACCGCTGGGGCATTCGTGCCGCTTAATTTCATCGCCGTGCGCCTCTCGTCCTCCTACGTGCACCCGCGCGTGCTCGGCAGCACCTCGAACCTGCCGCCTTCGATGGCGTTCACGTTCCTCGTGTCGCTCGCGGCGATGGCGCTGCTGTTCGCGACGCTCTGCTCCTACGAGACGTGCGCCAAGCGCACACGCATGCTGCTCAAAGCGCGCAGCAGGACCCTCGGCTTCCAATGACCCTGTTCGCCACAACCCTGCCGGAAAACTCGAACGACGGCTACGTGGCCGCCGCCTACATCGTGTTCTTCGCGCTCGTGCTGATCTACGTGGCGATCATGGCGATCCGCCTGAGCCGCGTCGAGCGCAGCGTACGCGAGCTGCGCGAGCAGGCCGCTCGGCAGCACGACGGGTCGCTCGGCCGCCCGCACCCAGAGGACACACCCCCCATCGCGGGGGACAGGCGGCGGGAGCGCGAGATCGTATGAGCACCCTAAAGGGCATACCCCAAGGGCACACCCCCCATCGCGGGGGACAGGCGACAGGCGAGCTCCTGGCGCTCGGCATCTCGCACAAGACGGCGCCTGTCGCGCTGCGCGAGCGGCTCGCGTTCACCGAGTCACAGGCCGTCGAGTTCGCAAGCCACATCCTCCAGAGCCCCGAGGCGCACGAGGCGGTCGTGATCTCGACGTGCAACCGCACCGAGATCTACCTCGTCGTCGGCGACCCCGTGCGAGCCGAGGCGGACGTGCTCGGGATGCTCGCGCGCCGCGCCGGCATCCGCCCGACCGAGTTGGCGCAGGAGATCTACTCGCCGCGCAACTGCGACGCCGCGCGCCAGCTCTACCGCGTCACCTCGGGCCTCGAGTCGATGATCGTCGGCGAGGCGGAGATCCAGGGCCAGGTCAAGCGCGCCCACGAGGCCGCGATGAGCGCCGGCTGCACGGGACCGCTGTCCAACAGGCTGTTCGCGGCCGCGCTGACAACCGGCAAGCGCGTGCGCTCGGAGACCGGGATCGGGTCGTCTCGCGTGAGCGTGCCGTCGGTCGCGGTCGACCTCGCCCAGGACGTGCTCGGCGGCCTGGCGGACCGGCACGTGGTAATCCTCGGCGCAGGCGAGACCAGCGAGCTGACCGCGCAGGCGCTCGCCCGCCAGGGGGTGAGCACGATCTTCGTCGCCAACCGCCACGCCGACCGCGCGCTCAGCCTCGCGCAGCGCTTCGGCGGCTCGGTCGTCGGGCTCGACGGGCTGCCCGATCAGCTGCTAAAGGCGGACATCGTCGTCTCCTCGACCTCTTCGCCGCACCCGATCGTCGGCAACGAGGAGCTGGAGCTGGTGATGGAGCAGCGCAGCGGGCGCCCGCTGCTGTTGATCGACATCGCGGTGCCGCGCGACATCGACTCGCGCTGCGGCGACCTCGCCGGCGTGACGCTGTACGACATCGACGACCTGCAGGCCGTCGTGCAGCGCAACCTCGGGACGCG
This sequence comes from Solirubrobacteraceae bacterium, assembly GCA_036275675.1. Taxonomy (GTDB): domain Bacteria; phylum Actinomycetota; class Thermoleophilia; order Solirubrobacterales; family Solirubrobacteraceae; genus Palsa-744. Next base: position 8,079 of record DASUDH010000261.1, read on the forward strand.
CGCCGCGATCGTGCCACAGGCGGAGGAGATCGTCGAGGAAGAGATCCGCCGCTTCGCGCGCTGGCTCGGCCAGCTCGAGACGCTGCCGACGGTGACCGCCTTGCGCGAGCACGGCAACGCGCTCGTGGAGCAGATCCTCGCCGAGAACGCGGGGCGCTGGGAGTCGGCGTCCGAGCGCGACCTGATGCGCGTCGAGGCGATCGCGCGGGCCGTGCTGGGCCGCCTGCTGCACGAGCCCACGATCCGCCTGCGCAGCTTCTCCGAGGAGCGTGGTCACGCGAGCCTCCGGCTCGTGCGCGAGCTGTTCGGACTCGACGAGGAGCCCTCGCAGCGGAGCGCACCGGTCGACGACGCCGAGGAGAAGCTCGCCGAGGTGCGCTCGATCGAGAGCGCCCGCAAGGGCCAATGACCCCATCCCATCCGGCCGGGGAGACTCCCCGGCCGGGCCTCCTACTCCCATTCCAACCTGCCGGGGAAATCCCCTGGCCGGGCCTCCCACTCCCATCCCATTCCGCCGGAGAGACTCCCCGGCCAGTCCTCCCACTCCGATTCCATTCCGCCGGGGAGATTCCCCGGCCGGCCCGTAGGACAGGATGAGGATCGGGACGCGCGGCAGCGCGCTCGCGCTCGCCCAGGCAAAGCTCGTCGCCGAGCGGCTCGGCGGGGCTGAGCTCGTCGTGGTGAGCGTCAGCGGCGACCGCGACGCGACCGCCGGCGACAAGTCGCGCTGGGTGGACGCGATCGAGCAAGGTCTGCTCGACGGCAGGATCGATCTCGCCGTGCATTCGGCAAAGGATGTTCCGGCGCAGCTCGCCGACGGGCTGGAGCTGGTCGCGTCACCGAGGCGAGCCGATCCCCGCGACGCGCTGTGCGGCGCCGAGTCGCTCGCGACGCTGCGGCCTGGCGCCCGCGTGGGGACGAGCAGCCTGCGACGCACCGCACAGCTGCGAGCGCTGCGCCGCGACCTCGACGTGGTCGAGCTGCACGGCAACGTGGACACCCGACTGCGACGGCTGGCCGACGAGGAATTCGACGCGATCGTGCTCGCTCGCGCCGGGCTCACGCGGCTCGGGCGCGAGGAGGGCACGGCTCTCGACGAGCTCATCCCGGCGGCGGGCCAGGGGACGTTGGCGCT
>DASUDH010000262.1:0-3524 GCA_036275675.1 Solirubrobacteraceae bacterium
CCGCTGGGCGAGCCCCGAGCCTGGACGCTTGACCGCGCGAGCACATGGCCTCAGAGAGATTGCCCCCACGATCGGCGCGAGTCCTGGCGCTCGACTACGGCAGCGCGCGCTGCGGCTGCGCGCTGAGCGATCCCACGGGCACGATCGTCACGCCGATCGACCCCATCCCGCGGCCCGCCGACCGGCGCGGGCTCGCCGCGATCGCCCGGCTCGTCGCCGAACGCGAGGTGGAGCGTGTGATCGTCGGGCTGCCGCTCTCCCTGCGTGGCGAGGACACCGCGCAGACACGCGAGACACGCGAGTTCGCAACCGCGCTCGCGGCGCGGCTCGGCGAGGGTGTGCCCGTGGAGCTGCACGACGAGCGTTTCACCACCCGCATGGCCGCCCACATGGATCACGCCACCACCAGTGAGGACTCGCGCGCTGCGGCCATCCTGCTGGAGGGTTGGCTCGCCCAATCGCAGTAGGGTCATCCACTTGGCCAGAGACCGCCGATCAGACCTGCCGGCCGAACGCACCGAGGAGGAGCGCGAACGCGCTCGCGAGGAGCGCGAACACCGCCGTCTCGCCAAGCAGGGCATGGACGGACCGCTGCTGCCACCGCCCGCGCCAGTGCAATCGTCCGCGTCGGCGTCGCCGTCCCAGTCACGACCGTCACTCGGCGCCGGGCAGTCCCCATCGCCGGACCCGAGCCGGCGCAAGCGCCGCGCGGCGCTGCCCAAGCCGCACAGGCCCCACCTCCAGCGGGGGCATGTCCACCGCCCGCACATCTCGCCGCTGCGGACCGGAGTGGCGCGTGTGGGCTCGTTGCTTGCGCTCGCCGCCGTGCTCGCCGCGCTCGCGGTGGCCGTCGTGCTGCTCGTCCGGCACGCTTCCCGCTCCACCGCGCCCCCTGCGCCGAGGGTCACGAAGGTGGTGATCCCCGAGGGCTACACCGGCGCTCAGATAGCCGCCCTCGCGCGCGCCGACGGCCTGCGTGGCGACTACCTGAAGGCAGTAGCCAGCTCCGAGCGTGCCGGCCGGCTGCGGCCGTCGGCCTACGGGGCACCCGCGGGCACGAGCACCCTCGAAGGCTTCCTGTTCCCGGCCACCTACGACCTGTACTCGGGCGCCTCCGTCTCCCGGCTCGTCTCCGAGCAGATCACCGCGTTTCGCGAAAACTTCGGCGGCGGCGAGGTCCACCGCGCCAGGGTGCTCGGGATCACGCCCTATCGGTTGCTGATCGTCGCCTCGATCGTCGAACGCGAGGCGGCGATCGCGCACGACCGCCCGCTGGTCGCGGCCGTCATCTACAACCGCCTGCGCCTGCACATGACGCTCGGGATCGACGCCACGCTCCGCTACGCCCTGCACGACTTCGTCCATCCGTTGACCGAAGCCCAGCTGAACACCGACTCGTCCTACAACACGCGCCTTCACAAGGGGCTGCCGCCCACCCCGATCTCCAATCCGGGCGTGGCCGCGATCGCCGCGGCCGCGCGACCCGCTCACGTCTCCTACCTCTACTACGTGTCCGGCGCCGACGGCTGCGGCGAGCAGGTCTTCTCCACGAGCTATGCCCAGTTCGAACGCAACGCCGCCGCCTATCGCGAAGCGCTGGGCAAGAACGGCGGGCGCGTGCCGAGCTGCAAGCGGGGGAAATAGCGCCCTTGCCCTGCTCGACACCATCAGGCGGAGCTATCCCCGTGTACGGGTGGAGCCGGTAGTGCCGAGACTCGGGGTCATCGGCTGGCCCGTCGCCCACAGCCGCTCGCCCGCGATGTTCAGCGCTGCGTTCGCGGCGTGCGACATGTGGGACTGGAGCTACCAGCGACTGCCGCTCCCACCCGAGCTCTTCGACGAGATAACGCGCGCGCTCGGCGCCGGCGGGTTCGTCGGCGCCAACGTGACGATTCCCTACAAGGGGGCCGCGCTCGCGCTAGCCGCCCGCGCGAGCGACCCCGCCCGCGCCATCGGAGCAGCCAACACGCTCACGTTCCGCGCCGACGGCACGATCGAGGCCGAGAACACAGACGCGCCGGGCGTCCTCGCAGCGCTCGGATGCTCGCCAGCGGGGATGAGCGCGCTCGTGCTCGGCGCCGGGGGGAGCGCGCGCGCCGTGGTCTGGGGCCTGTTGAACGGAGGCGCTTCGCGGGTATCGGTGTGGAACCGGACTCCCGAGCGGGCTGTCGTGCTCGCAAGCGAGCTCGGCGCGCGTGCGGTGAGCGCTCCCGTGGAGGCCGACGTGCTCGTCAACTGCACCTCGGTGGGATTGCAACGGTCGGCCAGTGACGCCGTCGCGCTCAACCAACTCGGCCTCACGGCCGATCAAGTCGGTGGGTATGCGTATGTCGTCGACCTGGTCTATCGAGACGGGCTCACACCATTGCTCGCAGCCGCGCGGCGCCATCGCGTGGCGACGGTGGACGGGCTGGAGGTGCTCGTCGCGCAGGGAGCGCTCAGCTTCGAACTGTGGACCGGCCGGCCCGCGCCGCTCGACGCGATGCGCCACGGCGCCGGAATCGAGCATGCGGAGCGAAGTCCTTAGGCGAACGTCGGCCCGCGCAGCCGGCGCGTCGAGGCACGCCGCCCAGCGGCCGGCTATCGGCGGTCATAGCCATCCGCCTGCGCAGAGGCGCACGCGATGAACACGCCCTCGAGCGGCCTGCGCGACGAGGACAGCGTCCTCGGCGACGCGGAGCCCCCGGTGAACATCGAGGTCGACCGAACCGAGCAGGACCCGGCCGTCCCGGACGAGGCCGACGGCCATCCGTACGGCCCAAGCTCGCAGCCCTCAGAGACCGACCGCGACGACCCCGACACGCCGCCACCCGAACCGACCCAGGGCGTTACCCATCCGACTCGCCGCGGCTCCTCCTCGCGCTTTTTGACCGACGTGATCGTCGACATGGGGCTCGCCTCCCGCGAGCGGGTCGATCACGCGATCGACTCCTCTCGCAACGAAGGCACGACGCCCGAGCGCGTGCTCTTGGTCGGCGGAGCGATCACCCCCGACGGGCTCGCCCGCGCGCTCGCCGAGCGCTATGGCCTCGACCATCTCGACCTGGACGTGTTCCCGGTCGACATGGGCGCCGCCAACCTCGTTGTCAACACCGCAGCCAAGCGCTACCAGGCGGTGCCCGTCTCGTTCGTGGACAAGCGCACGTTGCTGCTCGCGATGGCCGACCCCTCCAACGTGCTCGCCGTCGACGACGTGGCGATCATGACCGGCTATGAGGTGCGCGTGGCGGTCGCCTCCCCCGAAGCGATCGCCGACCTCATCTCGCGCATGGCCCGTCTCGAGGACGTCGTCTCCGGCGAGAGCTCCATGGAGGAGTCCGAGGAGAGCAGCGCCGAGATCGTCAACCTGCGCGAGACCGCCGACGACGCGCCAGTCGTCACGCGGGTCAACCAGATCGTCGCCCCGGCGGTCGAGCGCGGCGCCTCCGACGTGCACCTGGCCCCCGACGGCCACGAGGTGCGCGTCAGGGTGCGCGTCGACGGCATCCTGCAGGACATCACCACCGTCCCGCGGCGCATGGCCG
>DASUDH010000263.1:0-2704 GCA_036275675.1 Solirubrobacteraceae bacterium
GGCAGTAGACGGGCGGCGCCAGCTTGCCGGTCGCCGATCCGGGGGCATTGAGCGGTTGCAGCCGGTCGGCGGCGAGCGTCGCGTGGACGAGCATGTCCGAGAACACGTCGATCGCAAGCCGGCCGCTGTAGAGCTCGATCGAGCGTCCTTCGTCGTAGATCGTCGCGGGCACCCCCCTGATCAGCGTGTTGCGCTGCGGCCCGAGCGCGCTGTTGGAGTGGCGCCGGTAGATCACGGTGGTGACCTGCAACGGCAGCAGGCAGCTGCCACCCCCGCCGAGCAGCCCCTTGCCATTGACGCAGTCCCCGTAGTAGACGCTGTCGCCGATGGCGGTGCTGTAGCTCTCCAGGCCGTCCACCGCGGCGAGCGGGTGGCCGGCAAAGCTCGAGCCGACCCAGTAGAGCTTGAAGTAGGGGAACGTCCGGGCTTCGGCGAGTGTCCCGCTGTCGAGCGGCGGCGGGTGCACGGTGCCACAGCCCGAGAGCGCCATCGCGACGAACGTGGCCAGTGCGAGCGATCGGCGCACGGCGCGCGCGGCCGCTCTGCGCGCGCGCGGCTGAGCGCGGCCGCTCACGGGCGGTTCCTCTCAGGCTTGGTGTTCATCCGCGCTGATTATCGGCCACCGGCGTTTGCTGCGCGCAACGCGACTTCCAGCGCGCTCGCCTGTTCGTATGGGCACAACCGCGCGACTCGTCCTGATGAGATCGACTCACGCGGGACTGGGACCCGGTGAGGTAGCGCGCCGGGTCCCAGCCGACTTGGGCCCGCGCCATACTGGTCCGCTGTGGAGAGCGACGCACTCATCGAGCGGATCTCCCCGCTCGGCTCGGCTCGGGCGCTGCTGGTGGCAAGACGCCTCTCGCTCGCATCGGTCGCCGCGTGTGTGCTCGTGGGAGCGTGGCTCCTGCTCGCGCCGCGCTCGCCGGACCTGGCGGCGCAGACCTACCGCGCGACCCTGTTCGAAAGCTCGGGGTTCACGGTGTGGGACGGCAACTGGTACGGCGGCCATCATCTGCCCGGATACAGCCTCGTGTTCCCGTGGCTGGGGCTGCTCGTCGGGATACGGCTCGTGGGTGCGCTCGCTGTGATCGTCTCGACGTTCGCGTTCGAGCGGATCGCGCTCGCTGAGTACGGGCCGCGCGCACGCTGGGGAACGGTGTGCTTCGCGGTGGCCGCCGCCGGTGACCTGTGGATCGGGAGGCTCACGTTCGCGCTCGGTGTCATGTTCGCCGCGCTGGCGGTGCTCGCCCTGGTGCGTGAGCGGTCCGCGCTTGCCGCCGCGCTTGCCGCCGTGGGCGCCGCCACGAGCCCAGTCGCGGGCCTGCTGCTGGCGCTGGCCGGCGCCACGCACGTGCTCGTCACGCGCCGTGCCCGCGCTGGGCTCGCGCTCGCCTTGCCCGCGTTCCTGGTGGTGCTGCCGCTCGAGGCCCTTTTCCCCGAGGGTGGATGGGAGCCGTTCGCGGCGAGCTCGGTGGCAGCGACGCTCGCCGTGGCGCTCGCGTTCCTGTATGCGGTCCCGCGCGAGCAGCGGCTGTTGCGGACCGGGGCGCTCGTGTACCTGGGAGTGACGGTGCTGTCGATCGCGCCGACTCCGATGGGCAGCAACGTCGACCGCTATGCCGTGCTGCTGGCAGGGCCGCTGCTGTTGTGCGCGCTCGGGCGCGATGGCTTCAGGCAGCGGGGACGGTCGCTCGCGGTGGCGGGGCTGGCGGTGGCGGGGATCGTCGTGTGGACCGTATGGGGTCCGGTGCGGGAGAGCGTTGGGGTGATCGGCGACCCGTCGACGAGCGCCGCCTACTATGCCCCGCTGAAGCGCTTCTTGGCGGATCACGGGGGCTCGCTCGTGCGCGTGGAGATCCCGTTCACCCATTCGCACTGGGAGGCGGCCCTGCTTGCCCCCGAGTTCCCGCTCGCGCGCGGTTGGGAGCGCCAGCTCGACACGAAGTACGACCCGCTGTTCTTCGGCGGCGCGCTCACCGCCTCGGCATACCGCGCTTGGCTGCAGCGCGACGCGGTCGGCTACGTGGCGCTCCCGGACACGCGTCTCGACGGTTCGAGCGACGAAGAGGCCACGCTGATCCGCAAGGGCGTGCCGTACCTGCGCGAAGTGTTCTCGAGCGCCCACTGGCGCGTGTTCGCGGTGCTCGATCCCACCCCGCTCGCCTCGGCGCCGGGCGTGCTGACGGCGCTCGACCACGACTCGTTCACGCTGCGCTTCGCCTCGCCGGGAATGTCTGTCGTGAGGGTGCGCTACACGCGCTACTGGACCGTCACGCGCGGCGAGGCATGCGTGGTGCGCGCGCCCGGCGGGTGGACCGCTGTGAGCGTCTGGAGGCCCGGTGCCGTGCGTGTGGAGGCGCGCTTCTCGCTCGGGCGCGCGCTCGGACTGGGCGGCGAGTGCGGGGGTTGACGAAGGTCGCGGCGTTTAGCGCGGGCGCGTTCGCCGGTCACCTGGGAGCGAGCGCGTACAGGCCTGTGTAGCCCGTCATGTAGATGTTGTGGCCGTCGGTTATCACCGGGTCGAACGAGCCCGTGTTGGCCGAGAACACGACTTTCCCGGTGGAGATCCCCAGACCGGTGGTGCGATGGTGACCGAGGTCGGCGAAGTAGACGATCCGTCCGACGACTGTCGCTGAGCCCGAGATGCGCCCGCCCTCGTGGTATTGCCAGTCGATGTGTCCTGAGCGGGCGTCCAAGGCGTAGA
>DASUDH010000264.1:0-2729 GCA_036275675.1 Solirubrobacteraceae bacterium
TGCACGAGCACCTTCCTCGCGTGCGCGTCGTCGCCGCCTCCTCGACCGCCGAGGCGGTGCGGCTCGTGGCCGAGCGTGACCAGGGCGTCGGCATCGTGGCGAGGAGCGCGGGCGCGAGCGGCGCAACTCCGGGCGCAGGCGGCGGGAAGTGGGCGGCAATCGGAACACGGCTCGCGGCCGAGCTGTACGGATGCACGGTGATCGCCGAGCGGATACAGGACCGCGAGGACAACGAGACCCGCTTCGTGTGGCTCGCGCGCACGGACTCCTCGTCGGGAGCGCCGCCGCTGCGCTCCCGCACGGGGCCCAGCAGCAAGACCTCACTCGTGTTCTGGGGTCCCGGCGCCGATCGGGCTGGCTGGCTGGTGCTGTGCTTGAACGAGTTCGCCCAGCGCGAGATCAACCTCACGAAGATCGAGTCGCGCCCCAAGCGCGAGCGGCTCGGGCACTACATGTTCTTCGTCGACCTCGAGGGCTCGCTGGCCGATGAGGGCGTCTCCGACGCGCTCGCGGGCCTGCGCGGCGTGTGCGAGCAGGTCCGCGTGCTCGGGTCCTATCCGACAGCTTGAACCGCGGATTCTCCCGCCCGAACGGACACGAAAGCGACCACGAGCGGCGGTCCGGCGAGGTCAGAAGGGCAGCGCCCCCGCTACACTGCGGCGCTGAAGATGGAAAGCACGGCGCCCACAGAGCCAGCGGGGTCCGTGCCGCCTTCAGTGCACCAGCGGCACGGACCGAGCTCATCGTCGTCCACGGCGATGGGTGGCCGGGTGCTCGTCCTCAATGCGACCTTCGAGCCGATAAATGTGTGCTCGGTGCGCCGCGCGGTGGTGCTCCTGCTGAAGGAGAAGGCCGAGCTGATCGAGCGCGGGCTGTGGGAGCTGCACTCCGAGAGCTCCACGCTCGCTCGCCCCGTCGTGATCCGGCTGGTGAGCTATGTGCACGTGCCACGCGACACCCACCGCCGCAAGATCACCCGCCGGGCCGTGTTCGCCAGAGATGGCTGGACCTGCCAGTACTGCGGGTCGCGCTCAAACCTGACCGTCGACCATGTGATCCCGCGCTCGAAGGGCGGGACCTCGAGTTGGGAGAACATCGTCGCGTCCTGCGCTCCGTGTAACCGACGCAAGGGGGACCTGCTGCCGCGCCAGGCTGGCATGCACCCGCGTCACAAGCCACGCACCCCGCGCGCCGAGATCTTCATCCACGTCGCGAGTCCCACGATCCCGGCTGCGTGGCGGCAGTACCTACCGACCGCCGCTTGATCTACTGGCGCGCGCCAAGGCCGAGCGCAGCCCGGTGACACCGCCTCCAACTCGCCTGCCTGGGAGTCGGGCAGCGGGCAATGCGGCCCTCCTGGCAGCGAAGATACCCGGCGAGGGCGAGGGACAAACGCGGGGGGCGCCCTCGACCAGGCGCCCCCCACTTCCGACTGTGCTGGACACGACCGCGCCGGTTTCGCGTCGCCAAGCGCGCCCGGCGGCGCAACCGTGGCACTGCGAGCCGGAGGGACAAATCCGGCGACCTGCGCGATGGTGGCCCGGGTTGGATTCCGCTAGGCGGGTCCAGCCGAGTGCTTCAGCCTAACGGCCGGCCACCTCCAGAGTCCCGCAAGTACTGTCAGCCAACGTAGGACCACCTCCTTTCTCTGGTCCTTGAAATGTAGCGAACCGAGACGACGCTGTGGGTCAGTCTGTCGGAGACGTATCGGGAGCATCGACCGGGGGGCTCGCCTCATCTAGCCGATCGTCCTCGGCCTCGGCCTCGCCGTTATCTACGACCAGCGCCACGGCGCTCACCACGTCCTCGTCCTTGAGATTCATCACACGCACGCCCGTCGCCGAGCGACCCTGCTGGGAGATGCCGCCGGCCGAGGTTCGCTGGACCATGCCACTAAGGCTGATGAACACAAGCTCATGGTGCTCTCGCACAACCAGCGCGCCGGCGAGCGCGCCCTTGTGCTCGGTCAGACCGATTGTCTTGACCCCCTTTGCGCCGCGGTTTGTCTTGCGGTACTGGCCGATCTGAGTGCGCTTGCCGTAGCCGTTCTCGGTGACGACGAGCAGATCCATGTCGTCGCGGGCGACGTCCATCGCTATTACCTCTCCCCGCTCGCCCACGTCCATCCCGCGCACGCCCGTCGTGTCGCGCCCCATCGCACGAGCGTCGGACTCGGCGAAGCGCACCGTGAGGCCGGCGCGCGAGACCATGATGACCTCGTCGCCGGATTCCACCGCGCGGACGGCCAGCAGCTCGTCGTCGTCGCGGATGTTTATCGCGATGATCCCGTCGGCCTTGATCGGCGTGTTATAGGCGACTAGCTCGGTCTTCTTGACGGTGCCTTTGCGCGTCGCGAATACGAGGTACTTCGTCTCGGTGAAATCGCGGGTGGAGAGAACGGCCTGCACCCTCTCCCCCTCGCGCAGCGGAAGCACGTTGACGAGCGCGCGGCCCTTCGCGGTGCGCGAGGCCTCCGGCAGCTCGTACACCTTCGAGCGGTACACCTTGCCGCGGTTGGTGAAGAACAGGAGGAAGTCGTGGGTCGAGCAGATGAACAGGTGCTCGATGAAGTCCCCGTCCTTCATGTCCATGCCGGTGATCCCGCGCCCGCCGCGATGCTGCTGGCGGTAGGTGGCGAGCGGCAGCGACTTGATGTAGCCGGTGTTGGTGATCGTTATCACCATCTGCTGGTCGGCGATCAGGTCCTCGAGGTCGATTTCGTCCTCGGA
>DASUDH010000265.1:0-7243 GCA_036275675.1 Solirubrobacteraceae bacterium
GATCCGCGGCGTGGCGTCCGAGATCCGCTCGGGAGTCTGCATCCGCGCCGCCACGCGGGCGAGCGCGGTCTGCAAACTCACCTGGCAGTGGACGACCAGGAAAGTCACATCGCCTTGGCGCAGACGGTGAAATAGCAACGCACGCTCGCTCTTGGAGTGACAGGTCGCGTCCACGATCACGCCGCCCCTTCGACCCAGGTGCTCGAGCGCATCGCGGCTCAGCAGATCGTAGGTGGCATGAGTGAACTCCTTGGTGTAGTGCTCGGCTGAGGCGCGCTCGGTTGCCCGCAGGCCGGCGCGGCGCTTGCGGATCGCATCGGAGGAGACGACCGGGAGCCGGGAGCGACGCGCGAGCTCAGCGGCGAGCGTCGACTTGCCGCACGCCGCAGCGCCGCATACGACGATCACGACCGGGCCGCGAGCTCGCCAGCACAGTCGCTGCGCGAGCTTCCACAGCTGCTCGGCCCGCGCCCATTCACGCCGGTGGACCCGACCCTCTCTTGAAGCGGCTGCGATCAACGCCACCTTGGCTCGCACCAGCGCCCAATAAGCGCCATAAAAGCCGCGGAGCTGCTCGCTGCCTGGGTTGCCACCAGTGTGACGGTAGGCGCCGACCAGCTCCCGTGCGGCCCAGCGCCGACCGTGAGCCTCGAGGTCCATCGTCAGGAACGCAAGGTCGCAGGCGACGTCCAAGCGGCGCAGGGCCAGGTCGAACTCGATCCGATCCACGACGCGAACCGGACGCCCGAGCAGCACGTGCTCGCAACGCAGGTCCCCGTGCCCGTCGTGCACCCATCCTTCCCTGACGCGCCGCTCGATCTCCGTGGCGTGGGCGTTCACGAACGCCTCGCCGAACCTACGCATCGCCTCCACCCGCCACACGCCGGGAGGCTCCAAGCACTCGATCTCCGCGACGTTCGCGCTCCAGGCGTTAAGTACTTGGGCCGCTCCACCGGCGGCGAGCGCCGGTGAGCCCAGGTGAAAATCAGCGAGACGCCGAGCTACCTCCCGTATCTGCGCGTGGGTGAGAGATCGAGTCTGGATGGCCCCCAGCAGCGTGTGTGTCTCATCGAAGCGGCGCATCAGAACGGCGTACTCGACCGCGCCCGGCGTGTCCTGCGCTGCGAAGCGAAACCCCTCGGCGGTGCGGAGGATCGCCCGTACCCCGAGGTAGATGCCGGGGGCCAGCTCCCGGTTGACGCGCACCTCCTCGAGACAAGCCGCGCGGCGGAGCGAGAGCGTGCTGTAGTCAAGGAACGCGAGCCGGACGGGCTTCTTGACCTTGTACGCATGCTCGCCAGCGAGGAACACCCACGAAGCGTGCGTCTCGTGCACCACGACCGGCAGGCTCTCCCCGTACATCGCAGGCTCTGTCAGTGCCTCAAGAAGCGCAGGATCAGTGCCTTTCTCCTGTTCGACGGTTGCCACGAAAAGGTTCTCCTGAAAGCTTGGGGAAGCGGTTGGATCGTCAGCAAACCACTAACGGATGCGGCCGCCATCCGCACTAGGCCGGGGCCCCGTGTAGGGCGACTACGGACCTCCCACCGTCAGTAGCTTGCCGCAATGGTATGTGCGGACTGGTACCGAAGATCGCGTGGCCGAGGCGTGGAACCTTGGGCGCATGACAACCACGTCGACATCACAAGCTTCGCTTGCCGAGCTCCTCGACTTGCGCGGTCGCACGGTGATCGTCACCGGCGGCGCGATGGGCATCGGTCTGGGCATCGTGCACCGACTGCACGAGGCCGGCGCGAACGTACTGATCGCGGACCTCGACATCGACGCCGCGCAGGGAACGGCAGAGAACCTCATCGCTGCCCGGCCCGGCAGTGCGATCGCGGTGCGCAGCGACGTCAGCGATCAGGGCAGCGTGCAGGAGATGGTGACGGCCGCTGTCGAGAGCTTCGACGGGGTGGACATCCTCGTCAACAACGCGGGCATCTACCCGATGGTGGCGATGGCCGACATCGACGTCGCGACCTTCCGCCACGTACTCGAGGTCAACCTGACCGGACTGTTCCTTTGCACCAAGGCTACCTCTGAGCGCATGATCGCTCAGGGGAGGGGTGGTCGCATCGTCAACGTCACCTCGATTGACGCACTGCATCCCTCGATGGTCGGGCTCGCCCACTACGACGCCTCCAAGCACGGAGCGTGGGGTTTCACGAAGAACGTGGCGCTCGAGCTCGCCCCGCACGGGATATGGGTGAACGCGGTGGCGCCGGGCGGCATCAGGACGCCGGGCATCGGCGCGATGGACGAGGAGAACTTGGCGGCCTTCGAGGCGATGATCCCGATGGGCCACATGGGCGAGCCCGACGACATCGGCCGTGCCGTGCTGTTCCTCGCCAGCGACCTCGCCAGCTACATGACCGGCAGCCAGATCGTCGTCGACGGCGGGCGACTGCTGGGCTGAGAGCAGCTGGTGCGCGTTCCTACAAACATTCCACCGTCGGATCCCGTGAACGTTCTGATAGCTGGAGGTGGGTTCGGCGCGGTGGAGGCCATGCTCGCCCTGCGCGCACTCGCGCCGGGGCGTGTGAGTGTGACGCTGATCTCGGACTCCGCGGTGCTCGCGTACAAGCCGGCGGCGACCGTGGAGGCGTTCGACGAAACCCCGCCGCGCACGTATGACCTGCAGGCGATCGTTGCCGATGTCAGCGCGTCCTTTCGCCTGGATCGCGTGGAGGCGGTCGCTCCCCACGATCACAGTGTGCGGCTCGCGTCCTTCGCTCACCTCGACTACGATGCGCTCGTCCTTGCTGTGGGTGCCCGTGCAGTCAGCGCGATACCGGGCGCGCTGACGTTCCGCGATCAGCACGAGGTTCACCATATTCGTCGCCTGATGAGCGAGTTGTGCTCCGGTGCGCTGCGCCGGATCATCTTCGCTGTGCCAGGCGGCTGTTCGTGGCCGCTGCCTCTGTACGAGTTGGCGTTGCTCACAGCCACTCGCCTCAGAGAGCTGGACGCTACTGGGGAGGTCATGCTCGTGAGCCCCGAGATCGCGCCCCTGCAGGTGTTTGGCGCGGAAGCCTCCCCGCTCGTCGCGGATCTGCTGGCTGAGCGAGGCGTGCGCTTCATCGGAGATTCCGAGGCCCAGAGAGTGGATCGAAGCGGGGCTCTCGTGCTGGCCTCGGGAGAGACGCTGGATGCCGATCGTGTCGTTGCCACACCCAAGCTCCGAGGACCCGGGATCACGGGATTGCCGGCCGATCAATCGGGCTTCATCACGACGGATGCGCTTGGCGGCGTCATCGGCTTGCCCGATGTTTATGCAGCCGGTGACATGACGAGCTTCCCGATCAAGCAGGGTGGGCTGGCCGCCCAGCAAGCCGATGTGATCGCGCATCTTATCGCCTCCAACCACGGGGCTTTTGTCACGCAACCACGGATCCGTCGTGTACTGCGCGCCCGGCTCGTCGGCGGCGCACGTCCGGTGTTTCTGCGAACAGAGCTCGACCAGCTTGGCCAGGTCACCGCCGCCTCCACCGTCCACGGTCACTTCAGCGACTCCGAGTCCGGCACGCCGCCGGAGAAGGTCTTCGGGCGCTACCTCAGCCCGTACCTTCACACGCACGCGCCCGTGCTCTCACGGAGCTCGACGGACGGCTGATGTATTGCTCTACGGTCGCTCACCGCCTCCCACTGCCGGGCGTAGCGAGCTTGTCGGGCATGCGCTCGATGTTCGGCAGCCTGCGGTCCAGCCAGGCGGGCAGCCACCAGACGCGTGGGCCGAGGGCCCGCATGATGGACGGTAGGAGGACGAGCCTGACGATCGTCGCGTCGAGCGCCACCGCGATCGTCAGCCCCACGCCGAACTGGCGCAGTGGGATGACGTCGGCTCCGGCGAACGCAAGGAACACGGCTGTCATGATCGCCGCGGAGCCCGTGATCACGCCTGCTGTGTGCCGCAGGCCGTAGGAGATCGCGCCGTCGGAGTCGCTGGTGACGAGCCACCGCTCGCGCATGCGCGTCAGCAGGAAGACCTCGTAGTCGATCGACAGCACGAACATGATCGAGAGGATGCCGGCGCCCGAGGCAGCGTCTATGTAGTCGAGCCCGCCCGCCCCGCCGAGCACGTGCTCCTCAGTGAGCAGCTCGAGCGCCCCGAGCGCGACCGCGATCGTCGCGAGGTTCAGCGCGACTGCGATCAGAGGCAGGAGCAGTGCCCGCAGGACGACGATCAGCGTGAGCGTTGCGACGATCGCCAGCGCGAGCACGAGCCATGGCACGCGAGCCGTGTTGGCGTTCTTGTAATCCAATAGGTACTGCGCCCCCTGACCGATCTCGACGTTGCCGCCTGTGGCGGCCGCGAGCGCCGGCAGGCTGCGGCGCAGCCTGCCGCTGAGAGCCGCGGTGGCAAGGGAGCTGGGTGGGCTAGAGGCGACCACCATGATGCGCGCGGCCTGGCCGCCCCCATCGACGTTGACGAGTTGGGCGACCTGTTCGCGCATCGGCGAGACCGTCCCGTCGAGCGCTGTGAGCACGAGGTACCCAGAATCGACCGCGTTCGGGGCCTGCGCATGCAGCAGCCGGTAGTCCTGCTGGTAGCCATGCAGCATCGTCGCGTAGCTCCGCAGCGGATGTTGCGCCTGGGCGAGGCCAGCGGCGAGCACTCCGGCATGGCTGTCACCAGCTGAGAGCCCATTTGCGAGCCGAGTGTTGCCGGCGGCGATGTTGCCGAGTCCGCCGGCGAGATGTGCGTCGCCGCTTGAGAGCTTGCTGAGCCCGCTGGCGAGTCGCGCGTCGCCGCTTGAGAGCTTGCCGAGTCCGTCCGCGAGCCGGGTGTCGCCGCCTGAGAGCTTGCTGAGCCCGCTCGCGAGTCGCGCGTCGCCGCTTGAGAGCTTGCCGAGTCCGCCGGCGAGCCGGCTCGCTCCCTCGTTCAGCCCGGTGAGTCCGCTCGTGAGGGTGTGTCCGCCAGTGGTCAGGCGTTGCAGGGCGGAGTGCAGCGCGAGCGCGCCTTCTTCGGATTCCCTGGTGCCGGTGGCGAGCCGATCGGCGCCCGAGCGCAGCCGGTCAAGGACTGTGGTGAGCTGTGAGAGCTCCGCCGGCAGATTCGCGAGTTCTTCCCTGCCTGTGAGCAGCTGTTGCTGGATGCGGGCGAGCTGTGAGAGGCCGTTCTGTTCGAGCAGTTGCGTGACCGTGGCAATGTCCTGTGCGAGCGCTTGATAGCGGGTATCACCGCGCCCGACGGTCATCGCTTTTAGTTCGCGCGTCGCTTCGCTCATGCGCGTGCGCAACTGTTCGTCGGTAGCTTGCAGCGTGGCGATCCACCCGGCCCAGCCGTGGAGCGCTTTGGCGAGCTGCTCGATCGGCGTGAGCACCGCGTGGACGGTGTTATCGAGCGTGTCCATGCCTTCCGCGAGCTGTGCCGCGCCGGTCGTGAGCTGACGGTCGGAGGTGGCCAGGCGTTCGGCGCCGGCTGAGGCTTCGTCGATCCCGTTTGCGAGCTGGGCCGATCCGGTCGCCGCCTGGGCGAGGCCCGTCTGCAGCTGCTTCGCGCCATCGCCGGCATTGCCCGTTTCGCTCGCGAGTCGCCTTGCGCCCGCATGGGCGCTGCCCGTTTCTCTCGCCAGTCGCCTTGCGCCCGCATGGGCGCGCCCTGTTTCCGCTGCGAGTCGTCCTGCGCCCGTGTGGGCGCGGGTCGTTTCGATCGCCAGTCGCTGCGCCCCGCTCTCTGCGCTTGCGGCGCCAGCGCCGAGCGACCTTGCGCCGCTCGCGGCCGAGGCGAGGCCGCTGCGCAGTTCCGCGACGCCGCCGCTAGCGCGGCTCAGTCCCGAGCGCAGGCCCAGAATCCCGTGCTGTGCGCCTTCCAGGTGCTTGGGCGCGGAGGTGAGCGCGGCGTGGGCTTGCGCGAGCTTGACTCGCGCGCCCGCGACCGATGCCGGGCCAAGCACCGCCGCGACGTCGGGCGCGCGGGCGATCCCTTCCTGCCACTTCATGAGCGCCTGCAAGCGCTCTGGGGTGGTAATCGCACCGTCGCGGGCGCTCGCGACGATCACGAACGGCGCCGACCAGCCGGGTCCGATCGTGCGTTCCACCATCCGCACCGCCTGGCGCGCCGGGCTCGAGGCGGGCAGCTCCGCGGCGTCCGGGGGGCCCATGCGCAGCGCGCCGGCTGGGGCCGCCAGCGCCAGCATCCCGGTGAGGATCAGCGGAACGGTGATCGCGGGGTGGGCGATCAGCCTCTCAGCCAGCGCACCCATGCTGTTGCGGCTCTCCTCGCGGCGGGAGTGGGGGAGCCGGATCTCCCAGCGGTTGAGCCTGGGGCCGAGCAGGCGCAGCAGCGCAGGCATCGCGCTCAGCGCCAGGGCGACGCTCAAGAGGCCGGAGATGACGACCCCGATCGCTACCGGGCCGAGCAGGCCCGGTGTCGCGACAGCGCTCGCCGCGAGCATCGTGAGCGCCAGGGTGCCCCCGGCCGCGGCGATCGTGCGCCCAGCCGCCTTCGACGCGATCGCCACGGCGGCCTCGTGGTCCCATCCCTCAGTCAGCTCCTGGCGTACGCGCGAGACCATCAGCAGCGCGTAGTCGACGCCGAGCGCGAGGCTCATCATCGCGGCGATCGCGACTCCCAGCGAGTTGATCGGCGTCAGGAAGCTGGCGAGCCACAGCAGCCCGTGCCCGGCCATCACGGTCGCCGCGCCCATCGCAAGGGGCACCGCGGCGGCGACCGGCGAGCGGAAGACAAGCAGCAACACGAGGATCAGCACCGGCAGCGCGATCAGCTCGGCACGTACGGTGTCCGACATAGTGTCTTGTTGGAGCGCGTGTCCGATCACCGCCACGCCGGTCAGGTAGCTGTGCACCGGCGGATGGACCGCGCGAGCCAGGATGGCTTCGGTGTCCGGCACCACCGCCATCGCGTCGCTCGTGGGCCGGATGTAGTTCACGAGCACGAAGGCAGCTCCCGGATTGGGACGCAGCGAGCTCATCGTGCTCCCTTGGTCCCACGGCGAGAGCACCTGGACCTGGCGGACGCCTCGCAGCTTCCAGACCAGCCGCCGGCCCTGGCTTTCGACTTGCGCGGGCGAGCCCTTGAGCAGGATCGCGATCGGGATCGTGTTGCCGAACTTGGCGCGCAACATCGCTTCGGCCCGCGAGGAGGGCGTGCCCGGCACCTCCAGCGACATCGGCGCCAACCGCTCGGTGATGCCCGAGCCAAGCGACGTGAGCACGACGATCGCCACTCCCCAGGCAATCAAGGTCGACCACGACCCCCGCTTCGAGACCGCGCCGCCCG
>DASUDH010000266.1:0-10441 GCA_036275675.1 Solirubrobacteraceae bacterium
GGAGCCTGTTCGCGCTACGATCGCTCGTGGACCGTGCTAGGCGGGGATGTAGCGGCGCCCTGAATCCGCAATCCGCTCTAGCGGGGCTGAACTCCCCCCCGAGGGGTGTCGCTCCGGTCGCTCCGCCGCTTGGGGCGTCGATGGCTCGGGTCCCGCGCGGTGTCGGCTTGTGAATCAGGTCAGGTCCGGAAGGAAGCAGCCTTAAGCGATCCCCGGCAGGCGCAGCGGGAGCACCCGATCCGGAGTCCTTGGCGGCGACAGGCGTTCGGAGGCCGGAGCTTCGACGAGGGGTGCACGGTCCATTCGCTTGCCCTACGGTCCTGGCTCGGCGGTCCTGCCCGATCGTCGCCGGCCGTGCCTCTGTAGTCGCCCTCACGCGCACTTCTCGAACAGCAGCCACGAGCTGTTGGCGTGCGCCTCGGTGAAGCCCGGCGGGATGGCAACAGCCATGTGCGGATCGCGCGGGTCGAGCATGTAGTCCCGTTCGACTTCTGTGCTCGCCGGGTCGACATACGTGCCTTCTTCGAGCTGTTTCGCTTCGGCGCTTACGATCAGTGATGGCTGTGCTTTCAAGTACAGCGCGAGCAGTGGGATCGGCGCGTGATTGGGCACACCCACAGGGCCGCACTTCAGCGCGATCGCCTTACTGTCCACAAGCGCCAGCAGATCGTCCTGGATGCTCTGCTGGCGGCCCAGGTTGCCCAGCTCGTGGTGGGCCGAGCGCACCTGGCCTGGCAGGGTGGCCAACAGGGCCACGAGCACCGCCCCGCCGGCAACCATCCATGGCCGCCGCCGCTTGTGGCCCCTGGCGAGCGCACTCCAGCCGAACACCCCGGCTCCGCAGAACACGCACAGGATCGCTCCCGTCAGGAACGCGTAGCGGGTGTCGATCGGCAGTCCCGCCGCGGCCATCGCGGCGAACACGATCACCGCTAGCACGCCGGCGGCTGCGCCCAGCCGCGCTCTGTCGCGCAGCCAGGCGAGTGACAGCAAGCCGCCGAGCGCGGCGCCCGCGAGCACCGGCGGGCGCAGGACCTCGCCGACCCGTCGCGGGATGTATTCCGGCACATTCCCGATCCCCGTCGGCCGTCCGAGTGTCGCGGCCGTGTGTTTCGTGTTCGTCAACGACCACATCGCATCGCCCGTCACGAGCAGGTCGCTGAGCACCCAGATCGCGGGCGCTGCCGCCGCGAGCAATGCCAGCCAGGCGAGCTGCCCGCGCGCGCGCGCGGAATGCGAGCGCGAGGAGGCGAGCAGGTAGAGCCAGTAAGCGCCGGAGAACGCCCACGCCTCGGGACGCAGCAGCCCGGCGAGGGCGAGCAGCACGAGCACCGGCGCGCCCGCACGGCGACGGCGTGTCTCCACGAGCAGCGCCGACAACACGAGCAGCAGGTAGGGGATGTCCACGTACGCGCGCACTCCATAGGAGAGCAGCGGCACGCGCGTCAGCAGGACCAGCGCTGCGATCGCGCCCGCCGCGCGCCCGAACCAAACGCTTCCGAGGCGGTAGATCACCCACCCGCACGCCGACAGTGCGAGGAAGCCGAGCGCCACGGTGATGTCGGCGGTCGCGCCCGCGCCGAGCGGCGCGAGCCCCACTCCGAGCATCTCGACCAGAGGATGGGGCGTAGGCGCGATCGGCAGGTCGTACTGGGGCGCTTCTCCGCGCGAGAGCTGCTGGCCCCACACGAGCCCATAGAGCGTGTCGTAGTTGACGAACCCCACGCCCGCGATCGCCCACAGCAGCGCCGCCCCGGCGAGGATCATCAGGGCGGTCGGCCACCATGTCGGTAGGCCCCCGTGTGCTCGCGCGCGCATGCGCGCGCGAGCACCAGCCTTCGCGTGACCATCTACCCCTGCCCGCCCGCGCGGGCGGGCACCCCCCAGGGCGCGGGAGAGCAGAGGTTTGATCGTGCTTGTCACAGCGCCGCACGCTATCCGCTTCGGTGGCCCACTTGGCCCACTCGGCCGGCTTGTTGCCACAGCTCGTTCCTCGCGATATGGCTCACCGGCGCGCCAGCCGGCGCCGCTGAGCGGGACCTTGGCCGTGGGTAGACTGGGAAACCGGTGCCCGGCAGCGCTCAATCCCTGTACCGCAGACATCGTCCGCGCTCGTTCGCGGACGTGGTCGGACAGGAGCCGGTCGTGCGCACGCTGCGCAACGCAGTCGAGCGCGGCAAGGTCCATCACGCCTACCTGTTCGTCGGCTCGCGCGGCACCGGCAAGACCTCGATGGCGAAGATCCTCGCCTGCTGCCTGAACTGCGAGCGCGGTCCCACTGTAGATCCGTGCGGCCAATGCGACTCGTGCCGCTCGATCGCCCAGGCCACCTCGCTCGACGTCATCGAGATGGACGCGGCGTCCAACAACTCGGTCGAGGACATCCGCGAACTGCGCGAGAGCGTCGTGTTCGCGCCCGTATCCGGTCGCCACAAGGTGTACATCCTCGACGAGGCCCACATGCTCTCCCAGGCGGCCTGGAACGCGTTCCTAAAGACGCTCGAGGAGCCACCCCCCAACACCGTGTTCGTGCTCGCCACGACCGAGGCCCAGAAGGTACCCGCGACCGTCGTCGACCGCTGTCATCGCTTCGACTTCCACCGTCCTTCCGTCGAGCAGATCGCGAGCGTCCTTGGCAGGACCGCCGCGTCCGAGTCGATCGAGATCCGGCCCGAGGCGCTCGCAGCGATCGCTCGCTCGGCTACCGGCAGCTTCCGCGACGCGCTCGGCACGCTCGAGCAACTCGTCACCTACAGCGGCACGCAGATCGAGCTGGCGAGCGTGCTCGCGGTGCTCGGGGTCGCCGACGAGCAACTGATCGTCGATGTCTTCGATGCGGTACAGGGCGGCGACGCGCGCGCTGCCCTGCTCACCGTCGCTCGCTGTGTCGAGGGCGGACGCGACGCCGGTTCGTTCACACGAGACCTGGAGGGCCGCGCGCGCGAGCTGCTCGTCGTGCAGAAGCTTGGCGAAGTGCCTCCCGAGCTGTCGCTCACACCCGAGATCGACGAGCGCCTGCAAGCGCAGGCGCAGCGCATCGGCGTCGCCGAGGTGGTGCGCGTGCTCGACCTCCTCGGCGCCGCCTTGGAGAGCGTGCGCGCGGGCGCAGACGTGCGCACGCAGCTCGAGCTGGCGCTGGTGAAGGCAGCCAGCCCGCAGACCGACGACCCCACCCGCGCGCTGCTGGTGCGCATCGAGCGGCTCGAGCAGGCCCTCGCGGGGTCGGGCGGGACATCGCCGTCCCACCCCGTGGGGCACGAGCAGCCCCCGGTGGCCGAGGAGAAGGTTGCGCACGCGGAGCGGCCCTCGGTCGCGGCGCCGGAGTTGCACGGCACGGACAAGGAGCGGCCCGCTGTCGTTGCGGCCAGGATGCCGGACGCGCACGAGCAGCAGGGAGCGGTCGCCGTGGATGGGGCACGGGACGAGCACGAGCGGCGGCAGGTCGTCGCCGTCGAGACACCGCCGGCCGACGATCTCGACGCGCTGTGGCCCGCAGTGCTCGAGTCGGTTCGCGCCGAGAACAGCATGCTCGGCGCCGTGCTCGACGAGGCGGTGCCGGCGAGCCTCACCGAGGAGGAGCTCACGCTCGCCTTCGCCTCGACCGCCGCCTTTCTCAAGCGCAAGGCCGAGGATCCGCCCAACCGCGCAATGCTCGTCGACACGCTGCGCCGTCTCACAGGTCGGCGCTACCGCGTTGCCTGCGAGTTGCGTGAGGATCTCCCTTCGCGGGAGAGCCAGAATGGCGCCCCCCCGACCGAGGAGGAGATCATGGCGCGTCTCATGGCGGAGCTCGACGCTGAGGAGCTCCCCGAGGATTGGCTCGGACAGCAGAAAGGCGGCGACTAGCAGGTGCCCCATCCCAGGCAGCAGCGACCCAACATGCAGCAGATGCTCAAGCAGGTCCAGAAGATGCAGCACGACATGGAGATCGCTCAGCAGGAGCTTGCAAAAGAGACCGTCGAGGCCTCCGCCGGCGGAGGAGTGGTGAGGGTCGCCGTCTCCGGCGCGCTGGAGGTCAAGTCGGTGAAGATCGCCCCGGAAGCGGTCGACTCCGAGGACGTGGAGATGCTCTGCGACCTGGTGCTCGCCGCCACCAACGAGGCCCTGCGCTCCGCCCAAGAGCTCGCGGCGAGCAGGATGGGCGCCGTCACCGGCGGCCTCGACCCCGGCGCGCTCGGCGGGCTGGGCCTACCCGGACTGTAGTCTGGCTTCCTGCCAGCTCGTGGAGGCCGGGTGTTGGTTCCGGTCGGAAGGGCCGGTTGATCGGCCTTCGCTGGCGGGAAGGTTCATGCTGGTGAGACGCGAACAGGGCAGTTGTTGGGAGAGCGGGAGATCCCCACCAAAGTTGACATATGGGAGCAACGCGTCACTCGGCCCCGTTGGTGTATGGTCCTGGGCGTGCGCAGGAGCAGTGTGATCGGTGGCGGCGTCGCATGACAACCAACTAGCGCTATGCCGTCACTCGGACAGTTCACCGCCTCGAGCTCACAGTTCGCCAACAAGCGCGGCATTTACCTCGGGCGACGCTCAACGAAGATCCACGTTGCTCTTTACCGGCGGTCCAGCGGCAAGATCGGCGGACATCTCCCCGGCTGGCCCGAGGCCCGGATCGTCTTGGTCGACCACACGGGCGCCAAGAGCGGCGCGAAGCGGACATCTCCGATGATGTACCACGAGGACGGCGACGCCATCGCCGTGGCGGCCTCGAAGGCAGGACAGCCAACACATCCCGCATGGTTCTACAACCTCAAGGCGAATCCGGACACCACGATTCAGATCGGCTCCGTGGTTCGCGAGGTCCGCGCTCGCGTTGCGACCGACGAGGAGCGTGATCGCCTCTGGCCGGAGTTCGTGGCGTTCTACCCCGGATACGAGTTCTTCCAGAGCAACGCGAAGGGCCGGAAGATCCCGATCGTGATCCTCGACCCTCGCTAGAAAGCGTCGGTCGCGCGAGGCCAGCGGTGCGAGCGAACAGCGCCCGGAGCTCGCTCACCTGCGGCGCGAGGCGATCTCCGCAAAACGCGACTTTCACTTGACGTAGGAGCAACGGTGAGCTTGTCCGGAAGGGCGTTGCGCGACACTACGCACGGCGACCGGCGACGCGGACCGTCATTCGGATGGCCGGGCGTCGTTGTCTCCCAGAATCTCCCACCCATGTCTTCGCCTTGAGCTCATTTGCTCCGCCAGTCCAGCGCCTGGTCACCGAGCTTTCAAAGCTTCCCGGTGTCGGCAACCGCACCGCACAGCGGCTCGCCTTCCACATCCTGCGCGCCTCCGGCGAGGACGCGCTCGGACTCGCTGAAGCGATCAAGGAGGTCAAGGAGAAGGTCGGGCTGTGCGAGGTGTGCTTCAACCTCGCCGACGAACCGCGCTGCCGGATCTGCCAGGACGAACGTCGCGACAGGAGCATCATCTGCGTCGTCGAGGAGCCGAGCGACGTGATCCCGATGGAGCGTACCCACGAATATCACGGCGTCTACCACGTGCTCGGGGGCGCCCTGTCTCCGATCGACGGGATCGAGCCCGAGGATCTGAAGATCGAGGAGCTCTACGCACGCGTCGTGCCCAGCGGGGAGCGGGGGGCTTTCGGGGGGGAGGTGGATGCTTCCGTGGTGGAGGGTCCCGCGCGCGTGCGCGTGACGGGCGTTCTTGGGGAGACAGGCGCCCCGACTGTGCACGAGTTGGTGCTCGCCACCAACCCCACCACCACGGGGGAGGCGACGGCGCTGCACATCGCCGAGGAGCTGCGCCGCCGCGCCCCGCAGCTCACGGTCACCCGGCTTGCCTCCGGCCTGCCGGTCGGCGCCGACCTGGAGTACGCCGACGAGGTCACGCTCGGCAAGGCGCTCGCGGGACGCCGCTCGCTGTGATCGGCGAGGCCTCCGCCGACTGATCGCTCGTCGCGGACGCCGGCTGAACCACTCGGTCTATCCTCACAGGCCGTGTCCGAGATCGTGGTCATGAAGTTCGGCGGCACCTCCGTCGCCGACGCAGAGCGGATCAAGCGGGCCGCCATGCGCATTGTCGAGAAGCGCGAGGCGGGCTTTCAGGTGGTCGCGGTGCTCTCCGCGCGCGGCAAGACCACCGACGAGTTGATCGCGATGGCCGAGGAGGTCTCCGCCACCCCCGCTCCGCGCGAGATGGACATGCTGCTCTCCACCGGCGAGCGCATCTCCTGCGCTCTGTGCGCGATGGCCATCCACGACCTCGGCCACCACGCAATCTCATTGACCGGGTCGCAGGCGGGAATCGTCACCGACACCTCGCACACCAGGGCGCGCATCCTGGAGGTGCGCGCCGACCGCGTGCGTGCGGCGCTCGAGCGGGACGGCATCGTGCTCGTAGCGGGCTTTCAGGGCGTGTCCACCGCCGACGACGTCACCACGCTCGGCCGCGGCGGCTCGGACACAACCGCCGTCGCCGTCGCCGCCGCGCTCGGCGCGCGCGAGTGCGAGATCTACACGGACGTCGCGGGCGTGTTCAGCGCCGACCCGCGGGTCGTTCCGGACGCGCGCATGCTGCCGCTCGTGTCGTTCGA
The DNA here is from genome assembly GCA_036275675.1 of Solirubrobacteraceae bacterium. Lineage (GTDB taxonomy): Bacteria > Actinomycetota > Thermoleophilia > Solirubrobacterales > Solirubrobacteraceae > Palsa-744. Next base: position 6,539 of record DASUDH010000266.1, read on the forward strand.
GGAGATGCTCGAGATGTCCGCGTCCGGCGCGGGCGTGCTCCAGCTGCGCTCTGTCGAGTACGCCCGCAATCATGGGGTGCGCATTCACTGCCGCTCTTCGTTCAACGACTGTCCCGGTACCGTTGTGGTGTCGGAAGGAGAGAGCATGGATCATGTCGAGAAGCCCCTCATCACCGCCGTCATCCATTCGACGTCGGATGCGATGGTCACGTTGATCGGCGTCCGTCACGAACCAGGCATAGCCGCGCGCATCTTCGAAGCCCTTGCGGAGGCGGGCGTGAACGTTGACATGATCGATCAGAACGTGCCCACCTCGGCTGGGGGCAAGGCCGAGATCTCCTTCACGGTGCCCCACGAAGACCTGAGCGTGGCGACCCAGGCGCTCCAGCCGATGGCCGACGGCGTCTTTACGAGCATGCGCACTCAGCGGGAGATGGGCAAGGTTTCGATCGTCGGCGCCGGCATGCGCACCCATCCTGGTGTCGCGGCGAAGGTCTTTCGCGTGCTCAACGACGAGGGCATCAACATCGAGATGATCTCCACCTCGCCGATCAAGATCTCGTGCGTGATCGCGCGCGACCGAGTCGAGCGGGCCGTGCAGGCGCTGCACAGTGCGTTCGAGCTCTCCGGCCCGGGGACAGTGGGTGTGGAGGAGCCGTTCAAGGCGCGCGAGATGGGGTAGCCGGCGTTCGCGTCGCCTCGCGAGTGTGGGGCCGCAAGCGGCGTCACACTCGGACATCGGTGTCTGGCGTGGTCTATCTGTAGCTCAAGCGCACGCGCACGAGGTAGCTGTGGTGTTCTCCTGCCCCGTCAGTCGCTTCGACAGCGATCGTCGCTATCACCTTATGGTGCTGCCTGAGGGCGCTGCGCACGGCCGTCAGCGTGGCGCGCGACAGCGACAGCCCGATTTGCACATTGGTGTGTTCTGCCAGCGCCGCGATCCGAACGCTGTGCAAGCGGCGGTGCCTGTGATGCTTGCGCAGGTTCAGGTGACCCCAAGCATGCAGCGAGCACGCGACGTTGCACCCGACCGTCAGGTAGATGCGACCGTGGTGCCGGCGCAGGTTTTGGCGCGACGCGACCGACGCTATGAGCTTGAGCGGGCCGGACGCCTTCGGTGGGGCGGCATGTGGCGTGGCTGAGCCGCCAGGCGGCGTCGAAGCAGGCCCCGGCGTCGGGTGCGTAGGCAGGACCAGCGGCGAGCGCGGGAGCTGGTTGAAGTTGAAGTCGCCCACTAGATCGCCGAGCCCGGGCGCGTTTTCGCGCACGTCTGGGCGCGGGTCGGGGCGTCCGTCGGTCGTCGGATCGAGCCGCTGGCTGCTGAGGAAGTCGTCCTCGATGAACTTGAGGTAGGCGTCGTGGCTCAGCTGCTGGTGGTCGATGTATCCAGCCCTTGCGTATGGGCTGATCACCAGGCCCGGTACGCGCAGCCCGTAGCCGTTGGCGTCGACGGCGGGAGGGGGCACGTGGTCGTAGAACCCGCCCCAGTCATCCCAGGAGAGGAAGATCGCCGTGCTCTTCCAGCAGGGGCTGGACATGACCGCGTTGATCAGGGTCGTCACATAAGTCTGTCCCGCCGACACCGCCGAGGTTGGGTGCTCGGAGACGTTGTCGTTGGGCACGATCCACGAGACGTTGGACAGGCCGCATTTGCTTTCCTGCACAGCCGAGTAGTAGCTGGAGAGCGACTTGATTTTAGCCAGCTGGCCGTCTTTCCTTACGTCGGTGAAGTTTGGCAGCGGGTTCCAGATCCCCGGCGTCGTCGGTCCCTGCGGCCTCGGTTTGCAGAGCAGCGCGCCGTCGGTCTCGCAGTCGGGCTCGGTGCCTTTGAATACGTAGTAGGCCCAGGTGACGGGCGACGGAGTGTGGTGGTCGAACAGGTAGGTGATGTCGGTCCAGGCGTACGTCGCGTTGGGGTTGGTCACGAGGTTGGGCGGTTCGAGGGCGTTGTGGCAGTCCATCGGATTTGTGTCGCCGTTTGGGCAGGCGGCCGACCATCCCGAGACGGCAAAGAGATGCTCCGGCAGGCTCCAGGAGAGGTTCGACTCGAACATGTTGTCCTGGAGCACGAAGTTCTCCGCATAGGCCCAGTAGTTGGGGATCTCGCGCGCGTCGTGGTAACCCATCACGTCGACGCATGCACCGCTCAAGCCGGTTTCGTTGCAGGCGCTGCAGGTGGGGTTCGTGCCCGTGCAGTGCACGCCCGACTCGGCCTGGCCGATGAACCCGTCCATCTTGCCTTCGTGGATGTCTGCCAGCGCGTTGGCGGTGTCGTGCGGTCCGCCGAGGTTATGGTCCTGGGAATTGTGGAAGGGGGCCACGCAGTCGCCTTTCAGCGGGTCTGGCACGCAGACCCCGGGCGGGATTCCGTTGGCCCCGGGATAGGTTCCGAAGTACTGATCGAACGTGCGGTTCTCCTGCATGATCATGATCACGTGCTTGATGTTGTGGATGCCGTCGATCGGCAACGCCGAAGCACTGGTGACGCTCCCCAGCGCCACCGCGATACCCACCGCCAACGTCAGCCGCCCTGATCTCCCCATGTCTGCCCTTCGATCGAGATGTCCGTTGAAATACCCGAACACGCGCCATCAGGCTGAAGCGCGTTGCGGACGATGATTCATTCTTTTTTCAATCTTCGGATCGGGAGTCTCTAAATGAACGTCCAGCGGCTCGAGCTTTCGCTCAGGTGTTGGTCGTGCCGTCCGATATCTCTCCGGCATGCCCCTCGCCCTGCGTTGATGAACAGCAGGCGGGCACTACGGGCACTACGAGGACAAGGACTTCCCGATGTCGCACGCCAGCCGCCGTCCGGCGGTCCAGATCGCCCTGCTCACGCTCGTCGTCACGTTGTCGGCCGCCACGGCCTGTTTCGCGGGAGCCGGCGCTCGCCGGACAGCCGGCTCCTCCCGGTCCCATCGCCACTGCCCGGCCGCGACTCCCTTCGCCAAGGCTCACGCCGGAAAGCTCGCCTACGGCACTCCACGCCGTCGTGCGAGCAAGTCGTGCGCACGCAAGCCGGCCGCAGGGCATGGGAGGCACGTGTCGCGTCCAGGCGTGACCAGTCGGCGCTCCGCTCGATCCGGCGTGGGGCCGGTTCCTGGCGCTGCAACCCCGCAGGCGTCGCAGACGATCGCGCCGGTCGCCGCCGGCCAGCTCGACTCGAGCGGTCTCACGCAGCTCTCCCTGAGCCCGGCGGCTCCGACAGCCGGCGCACCCTCCAGCCAAGGCGCACCCTCAACGCCGGGTGAACCTTCCACTCCGGGCGCACCCTCCACGCCGGGCGGCTCCCCCGTTGTAGGCGAACCCGCGGCTGGTTTTCGTTTCTTCTCGCCGTCGAGTTTCTGGAATACGGTGGTGTCGCCTTCGGCGCCGCTCGATCCGAGTTCGGCTGAAGTGGTGGGCGCGTTTGATGCCGAGATCGCGCGCGAGGAGTCGTTGAAGTCTGGGCCGTGGATCAACGCGCGTTATAACAGCGTGCCGGTCTACACGGTCCCCTCGGGTCAGCCGACCGTCAGGGTGACGCTCGATCACAGCCCGCCCGCGCCGAGCCTCTCGGCGGCCTGGAGCTCGGTGCCGTTGCCCAAAGGCGCAAAGCCGGCGACCGGTACTGACGCGGTGCTCGTGGTGTGGCAGCCGAGCACCAGTCGGCTGTGGGAGTTCTGGCGGCTCGTGCACCGCTCGGATGGCTGGCACGCGTCATGGGGTGGAGCGATGCGCGACGTGGCCGACCGCAATGGGGTGTATGGGTCGAGTGTGTGGCCGGGCGCGCAGTCCTATTGGGGTGTTTCGGCGTCCTCGCTCGCGATCGCGGGTGGCCTGATCACGTTGGAAGACCTGCAGCGGGGGCGGATTGAACACGCGTTGTCGATCGCGATCCCGAACGTTCGCGCGGGTGTTTAC
>DASUDH010000267.1:0-5299 GCA_036275675.1 Solirubrobacteraceae bacterium
GGAAGAGCATGTGCTCCAGCAGGTGCGACAGGCCCGCCTGCTCCTCGGACTCCATCGCCGAGCCTGTGCCGATCCAGAAGCCGAGCGCCACGGAGCGCACGCCCTCCATACGCTCGGTGACCACGCGCACGCCGCTGTCAAGCGTGGTTATCTGATGTTCGGTCAATCGTGGCCGTGCCGGGGACGACCGGAGCCGCGGTCACCGCGCGGCGGGCGGCTCTCGCGACCGTTCCGCCTGGCGCCACCGTCGCGATCGCGCGGCGGACGTCCCCCGCCGCCGCCCGTGCCGACCGTGGCGAGCTCCTCGACGGTCTTGCCCGCGACATCCGGATCGTCCGCCAAGCGCAGACCGATGCGTCCGCGCTCGCGATCGACCTCGACGACCCGTACGTTGACCTCGTCGCCCTTGTTGAGCACGTCCTCGACGGTGTCCACGCGCTGGCCGGGTGCGACGTTGGAGATATGCAGCAGCCCGTCGGTTCCCTTCGACAGCTCGATGAAGGCGCCGAACGTCGTCGTCTTGACGACCTTGCCGGCGTACTCGTCGCCGACCTCGACCTCCTTCATCATCACGCGAATCCGCTCCACGAGCTCGTCGCCGAGCTCGCCGTTGGCGGAGTAGATCAGCACCTGACCCTCGTCGTTGACGTCGATCTGGGACTCGAACTCCTCGGAGAGACCACGGATCGTTTCGCCGCCCTTGCCGATCAGCATGCCGATCTGGCTCGGATCGATCTGGATCGTCTGGATGCGCGGGGCGAACTGGCTGAGCTGCGCGCGCGGTCCGTCGATCGCCTCGGCCATCTTGCCGAGGATGAACGTCCTCGCCCTGTGGGCCTGCGTGAGCGCGTCGCGCAGGATCTCGAACGTCACGCCCGAGATCTTGATGTCCATCTGCAGGGCCGTGATGCCCTCCTCGGTGCCGGCCACCTTGAAATCCATGTCTCCGAGGTGGTCCTCCACGCCCGCAATGTCGGTCAGGACGATGTAATCGTCGCCCTCCTTGATGAGGCCCATCGCGATGCCCGCCACCGGACGCTTGATCGGCACGCCGGCATCCATCAGCGCCAGCGAGGAGCCGCAGACGGAGGCCATCGAGGACGAGCCGTTGGACTCGAAGATGTCCGACACGACGCGGATCGTGTACGGGAAGTCCTCGATCTGCGGCACCACCGGCACGAGCGCGCGCTCGGCGAGCGCGCCGTGGCCGATGTCGCGGCGCTTGGGACCGAGACGGCCCGCCTCTCCCACCGAGAACGGCGGGAAGTTGTAGTGGTGGAAGTAATACTTCTTGGTCTGCAACCCGAGCGTATCGAGGCGCATCTCCTCCTTGAGCGTCCCCAGCGCCGCGGCGCTGAGAGCTTGCGTCTGACCGCGCGTGAACAGGGCCGAGCCGTGCGTGCGCGGTGTTACGCCCACTTCGATAGTGATGTCACGGATCTCGTCCTCCGCGCGACCGTCGGGGCGCTTCTTGTGAACCGCTATGCGCTCGCGGATGATCGCCTTCTCCAGCTTGTCGAACGCGAGTTGAGCCGCCGCCCGGCGCTCCTTGGTCGCCAGCAGAACATCCTCGGAGGCGCCCTCGGGCGCTGCCGGGCCGAACTCGGCGAGCACGGCCTCCTCGACGGCCTTGCAGGCGTCTTGGCGCTCGAGCTTGTCCTCTACCTGCGTGGCCTCGTCGAGCGCTGAGCCGTGCGAGGCCTTCACCGCCGCGAGCAGCTGCTCATCGACTGTGGGCGCCTGAATCGGGGTCTTCTCCTTGCCGACCTTCTCGGCCAGCTCGCGCTGAAGTGCGCAGATCTTCTTGATCTCGTCATGGGCGATGTCGAGCGCATCGAGGATCTCGGCCTCTGAGATCTCGTTCGCGCCCGCCTCCACCATCAGGATCGCGTCCTCGGAGCCGGCGACCACGAGGTCGAGGTCGGAGCTCTCGAGCAAGTCCTCCTCCGGCGGGTTCACCACGAAGTTGCCGTCGACCTTGCCGATCCTGACCGCGCCGACCGGGCCGGCGAACGGGACGTTCGAGATCATCAGCGCCGCCGAGGCGCCGTTCATCGCGAGGATGTCATACGGGTGGACATGATCCACGGAGATCGGGATCGCGACGAGATGCGTCTCGTAGTTCCACCCCTTCGTGAACAGCGGTCGCAAAGGACGGTCGATCATGCGCGCTGTCAGCGTCGCCTTCTCGCCTGAGCGTCCCTCACGCTTGAAGAACGAGCCGGGGATCTTCCCCGCGGAGTACATCCTCTCCTCCACGTCAACCGTCAACGGGAGAAAGTCCACGTCGCGCTGACCACCTGCCGTGGCGGTCGCGAGAACCATCGTGTCGCCTTGACGGACGACCACTGCGCCGGAGGCCTGCTTGGCCATCCTGCCGGTCTCGAACGAGATCTCGCTACCTGCGATCTCCACGGAAACCCGCGTAACGGCGTTGCTACTCATAGTGACTACCTTCCTTCTCCGCCCGACCCAGTCCTGCGGACTGTGTGCCCTCAGCGGAGCCGTTTTCTTTTATCCTTGTATCCGAACGCTGAGCAGCTTAGCGGACGCTAGGCGTTCTTAAGTCCACCAAGGATCATGTGGGCCGGCGGCAGGTCGGCCGGCGAGGGCGCCTGGTAGCTCCAGCGCACAACGCTGTCTTGGCCGACGATCACCAATGCGCGCTGGGGGAAGCCGCCCGGGTGGAGCACGCCGAACGCCTTGCACGTGGCTCCCTTGGGCTCGAAGTCCGAAAGCTGCGGAATGCTCACCCCGAGCTTTTCGCGGAACGCCTTCTGCGCCCAGGTCGAGTCGCAGGAGACGCCGTAGATCACCGCGCCATGCTCGGTGATCTCAGGGAGCGACTGCTCATATAGCTGGAGCTGGTCGGTGCACACGGGACTGAACGCGAACGGGTAGAACACGAGCACGCTCGTCTTGCCCTGCAGGTTCGCGCCTGAGAAGCTCCCGCCGCTTTCAGTGGCAAGCTTGAACTCCGGGACCTTCGTCCCCGGCGCCAGTACGCCGGCTTTCTCGTCGATGCTCACAAAGCCCGCTGAGGCGGTCTACTTGCGCAGACCGAGCTCCTTGATGAGCGCTCGGTAGCCCTCGAGGTCCTTGCGCTGCAGGTAGTCGAGGAAGCGGCGGCGGCGACCGACGAGCATCAAGAGGCCACGACGCGAGTGGTGGTCCTTGCTCTGCTCGCGCAGGTGCTCGGTCAAGTGGTTGATGCGCTCTGTGAGCAGCGCCACCTGGACCTTCGTGTTGCCGGTGTCGTGCTCGCTCGAGCCGAACTTGACGGCGATCTCTCGCTTGCGCTCGGTGGTGATCGTCATAGCGGTCGCACAGAGTAGCAGTCACGGGCATGCTCTCCCCCGGTGTGCGTCCCCGAACGCACACCGGGGAGATGCGGCCACTTCGTGCGGAGCGTTCACGCGCGATGGGCGTCCACGATTTCTCGCGCGTGCTCTACGTCCCGGCGCATCTGCTCGACGAGCTCCTCGGCAGACTGGAAGCGCCGCTCGCCGCGCAGGCGCGCGAGGAAGTCCAGCCGCAGCCGCTCACCGTAGAGGTCGCCGTCGAAGTCGAGTATGTAAGCCTCGATCAGCTCTCCGCGGCCGGTGTCGAACGTCGGGCGCACGCCGATGTTCACCGCCGCCGGGCGCCCGTTGGCCAGGCACGCGTATACGCCGTGGCCGGGACACACGAGCGCGTCCTGCGGGATCAGGTTTGCGGTCGGGAAGCCCAGCTCGCGACCTCGCTCGTCGCCGTGCACGACCTCCCCGCGCAGCTGGAAAGGCGCGCCGAGGAAACGCGTGGCCTGGTCGACCTCGCCCGCGAGCACCAGGCCTCGGATGTGACTGGAGGAGACGACCTCCCCTTCCACCTCGAGCAGCGGCGCGACGCGCGTGGAGAAGCGCTCGTCTTCGGCCAGCATCTGCGGATCGCCCTTGGCGCGGTTGCCGAAACGGAAGTTCTCGCCCACCGACACGTATGTCGCCGCGAGCGTCCCTACGAGCACGTCGTCGATGAACTCCTGGGCGCTGCGTTTGGCGAAATCCGCGTCGAAGGGGATCACGATCATCTCCTGCGCACCGAGCGCCTCGATCAGCTCCGCCTTGACCTCCAGGTCGGTGAGCAGCTTCGGGGTGTGCTGCGGCGCCACGACCGCCGAGGGGTGGGGGTCGAACGTCAGCACGCTGTCCGAGTCGCGGATCACCTCACGGTGACCGAGGTGAACACCGTCGAACGAGCCCACCGCCACGCGCCGCTCTCTGCTCTGCACGTCGGGCAGCCGAGTGATCCTCACGGTCGGAAAGCCTATGGGACGGGTGGCTCGAGCGCTCATCCCCGTCGGCGTGACCGTGCCTCGAAGCGCTCGGCGGCGGCGAGAGCGTCCTCGACGCTTTGAAGAGGCGGGTTCTCCCAGACGGTGTCGCGGACCGGCGGGGGAACCGCGTCGTTGACGTCGAACGGCCCGATCGCGGTACGTCTGAGCTCTTCGCAGTAGGCGTCGCCGAGGTCGGCTATCAGCGAGCGCACATATGTGCCGGACGAGCACTCGATCTGGAAGCCGGCGCGCACCGGCGCGCCGGGTCGTGTGGGCTGTTCGCGCCAGAGCTGCTCGAAGCGGCTGACCGTGACGACTCGCTCGGGCATCTCCAAGCGCTCTCCGCGCCGCGCCCTGCGGTAGGCACGCTCTCCCCCTATCTTCACCGCCGAGTAGGCCGGCGGGCGCTGGCGCAGCTCGCCCGTTGGCAGCCGCGGTGTCTCGGGCGGGAAGCGCCCGGTCTCGACGATCTCCCCCTCGGGGTCGCCCGTGCTCGAGCGCGCCCCGAGCCGCGCGACCGTCTCGTAGCGCTTGGGGAGCTCCATCATCCTGCGTTGCGCGCGCGTCGCCCTGCCGACGAGCACGATCAGGAGTCCGGTTGCGAACGGGTCGAGCGTTCCGGCGTGACCGGTCTTCACGCCGCCGAGCGAGCGTCGCACGCTCGCCACCACGTCGTGTGAGGTGACCCCGACCGGCTTGTCGATCAGCAGGATGCCGTCCATGTGGTCTCTCCAGCGGGACCTTTAGTGCTCAATTGGGTGTCATCGTGGAGCTCGACGGTCCTCTGCGCGCAGGCGCTCCCTGCCCGTGAGCGTCGCTCAAGCGAGCGTGGGCACAACAGGCGGCCCGTTCGGCGCCGGGTGCAGTTGGGCGGCTATCTCGTTGCGCAGGAGGGCGATCAGCTCCGGCGCCTGGAGCGTCGTCGAGAAACCTGCCGCCCGGCGGTGACCGCCGCCGCCCTGGGTGCGGGCGATCGCCGACACGTCT
>DASUDH010000268.1:0-10766 GCA_036275675.1 Solirubrobacteraceae bacterium
CACTCGCGGCCCGCTCGCCTTACCTGCAACCTCACCGAGGCAAGCGATGTCTCTTTGCTAACCACCTCCCGTGGCGGCCACCGTCTCGCCGCTGAGGGCGAGGTCCCCCTCGTGACAACCGGCGGCGTCGAGCGCGGCGCCGACGAGCTGACCGCCCTCGCACTCCTTGGCGCGCACCCTGCGGCGGGGATTGCGCACCCCGATCGCACCCGCCAGACCACCGGCCGCGACGAGCAGGGCGGCGATCCCGAGTCCCAGATGGAAGCTGTCGAGCGAGGCTTCGTCGGCGGCCGCGCCGATCGCATGGGCCTGCGCCGATGGGAGCCCGTTAGTGTCAGGACGGCCAAGCGGGAGCTTCTTGGCTTGGGCCACAGCGGCCTGCGCGGCCGGCCCGAGCGGGCGGCCGCCCAGATTGCTGTTCAAGCCAGAGACGAACGATCCCGCGACCGCCGCGCCGACCGCCGCAGTGCCGAGCAGACCGGCGACCCGCGCCACCGCGTTGTTGACAGCCGAGGCGATGCCCGCCTGACCGGCATCCACGCCCGCCAGCACGGCCGCGGTCAGCGGGGCTACCGTCATCGATAGGCCGAGCGAGAACACGAGTATGCCCGGGAGCACGTCGGCGAGATAGTCGACGTGCACTCCGACTCCCTGGAATAGCAGCAGCCCACACGCTGCCACCAGCGGCCCCGCTCCCATGAACAGACGCGGCCCGAAACGGTCGGCCAGCGCCCCGAAGCGCCTGGAGAGCGCGAACATGACGACCGTCGCCGGCAGCGTCGCCAGGCCGCTCTGAAGCGGCGTGTAGCCACCGATCTGCTGCAGGAAGATCGTCAGGAAGAAAAACAGGATCGACAGGCCGGCGTACATCGAAAGCGTCTCGATGTTCCCCGCCGAGAAGTTGCGCCGGCGAAAGAGCGTGAGTGGCAGCATCGGATCGCGCGCGCGTGACTCGTGTATGACAAAGCACACGAGCAAGACGGCGCCCGCGAGGAGCGGGCCGAGGACGGCGGGACTGCTCCAACCCAGCCGGGGCTGCTCGATCAACGCAAAAACCGGGCCACCCAGACCGAGCGCGCAGAGAAACCCGCCCAGGAAATCGATCCTCCGAGCCGTTTCGCGGCGGGCCTTGGCCCGCGGGATCACAGCCAGGATCAGCGCCACGCAGATCGCGACGAGCGGCAGGTTGATGAGGAAGATCACGCGCCACGAAGAGATCTGAAGCAGCTCGCCTCCCGCCAGCGGACCGAGCACCGTGGCGATCGCTCCCCAAGCGGTCCAACTGCCGATCGCGCGACCACGCTCTGACTCTCCGAACGTCGCCACGATCACCGCGAGAGCGCTCGGGGTGAGCAGCGCGCTTGCCATTCCCTGCAGCGCGCGAGCCGCGATCAACGCGCCGATCGAGGGGGCAATGGCACACAGCAGCGAGGCGACTCCGAAGCCACCGACGCCGAGCGCGAAGATCCGCCGCTCGCCATACAGATCCCCCAGTGAACCGCCGATCAGGATCAGCGACCCGAGCGTGAGCAGGTAGGCGTTCACGACCCACTGCTGGGCCGCCAGCCCCCCGCCGAGGTCGCGCTGGATCGTGGGCAGTGCGACGTTCACGACCGTGCTGTCGAGCAACGCGATGCTCGAGCCAAGGATGCAGGCGACTAGGGTGAGCTGCTTGGCGGAGGCAAGCCCACGATTTGCGGTAACTCCACCGATGCGCATGACACGCACGGTAGTCGGTGCCGTCCTCCCGGAGCGATCTCAGACGGTCGCGACCGGCAGCGCCCAGGCGATCTTGCCTCCGCGCTCAGTTTTCACCACCGCCCCCTCAGAGACGAGCCGGCGCAGATTGCCGTCGATGTTCGGGCCGCTCATCGCCGTGACGACGACCAGCTCGCTCATAGTGTGCGAACCGTGTTCCAGGGCCGCGAGGATCGCCTCGCGCGCAGCGCCCCGCGCGGCGCGTGCGGGCTCGAGCTTCTTGGCGGACGGGCGAGTCGCGACGCCCTGCTGAAAGTCGGCCGCTTTGAGCAGCTGCGCTGACCCTTCGCCAACCCGCCGGCCAGCTGCGGCCTCTACCCGACCGGCGGTCGCAAGCTGGATTGCGCCGGCGGCCGTGGCGGCCTCTCGACCTGTCACTGCAAATGTGTTGGCAGCCACCAGCAGTTGCTCGTACTCGGCAAGCAGCGGACGCAGCTCCCTCAAGCGCTCGTCGATCTCGCGGCGGATAGTGCTCAACAGGTCGGGGGCCATGCAGCTCCTTCCGGGATGGGGTTGTTCTGGAGCGGCTTTATTCTCGCAGCGAGCGTCAACTCGGGGCCCGGAGCGGGCATTCCGGAACGCCTCTAATGTCGCTTCACGCCGACTCGCGCGCCGCCGCGGTGCGCGGCGGCAGCGAGGGCTCCACGCGCAGCCAGCGCGCCGGAAGCGCGGGCAGCCACCAATTCCAGCGCCCGAGCAGCGACACGATCGCGGGCACGAACAGCGCCCTGATGATGGTCGCGTCGAGCAGGATACCGGCGGCGAGCCCTGTTGCCATGATCTTGACTTCGGTCTCGGGGCCCGAGGCGAGTGAGACGAATGCCAGGAAGAGGATTATCGCGGCACTCGTCACCAGGCGTCCTGTGCGCGCTATGCCCCGAACCACGGCGGTGTCGGTGGAGCCTGTCGCGTCGTACTCCTCGCGCATCCGCGCGAGGATGAACACCTCGTAGTCCATCGAGAGACCAAACAGGAACGCGAATACCATCAGGGGAATCCATGCGGTGATCGAACCCGTTGCCGAGATGCCCCAGATCAGGTGCGAACCGTGCCCGCGCTGCCAGACAAAGTCGAGCACGCCCCACGCCGCGGCCACGCTGATCACGTTGAGTATCACAGCCTTGGCAGGCAGCAGCAGCGAACGAAAGGCGCGCGCGAGCAGGATGAAGGTGACGACGGCAATCAGGGCGATCATCAACGGGAAGTTGCCGTACACGGCGTTGATGAAGTCCTCGTTCTGCGCGGGGATCCCGCCAACCCGCGTGCCGGGCACGAAGGCGTGCGCGGTGACACGTACCGCGTCCAGCGTGTCGCGCCCAGCCGCGGAGGAGCCATCGGTGTGCGCGAACACATCGACCAGCGCGAGCCCGCCCTGAGTCCGCCACTGCGGGCCGAGCGGAGCGACCACGCCGTGAACACCGCCGATAGCGGCAAGCGCAGTTGCGAGGCTCTGCAGATGGGTACGGTCATGCACCAACACCTCGTAGGGCAGGATCGCCCCGGAGCCGATGCCCGAGCGCTCCAGCGCGATCAGCCCCTGCTTGGCGTCACCCTGCTTGGCGATGGTGTTGGCGTTGGGCAAACCTGGCTGCAGCGAGCTGGCAGCGAACAGCAGCGCGGCAAGGACAAGCGCGGCGCCGGCCGCGGCGAGCCAGCGACGGCGCACGACAAGCTCCGCCCAGCCCGTCCATGAGCGACTGGCCTTGTCGTCGGTGCGCACGCGCGGCCAGTCGAGTCGATGCCCGAGGCTCGAGAGCACCACGGGCAGCAGCGTGATCGCGACGATTACGCTGATCAGCGGGATCAGCATCCCGCCGTATCCGACCGAGCGCAGGAACGGCAGCGGCAGCGCCACCAGCGCAAGCAGGCCAACCGCGACGGTGGTGCCACTGAAAACGACCGCTCGTCCGGCGGTTTCCATGGCGCGCTGCACCGCGGCGTCGCCCTCCAGGCCATGGGCCCGCTCCTCGCGCCAGCGCACCACCACGAGCAGGGCGTAGTCGATCGCCACCCCGAGCCCGATCAGGGCGACCAGGAACTGAACGATTGGGGAGACTTCGGTGAGCGTCGTCAACCCCCATACGACCAGGAACGTCGTCATTATCGAGACGATCGCCATCATCATCGGCACGATCGCCAGGAACGAGGCGAACACGAACGCGAGCACAGCGAGCGCGCCTATGCCGCCGAGCAGCGCCTCGATCAGCACGCCGGGGCCATTGCCGCCACCGCTCTGGCGCTGTAGCGCGTCAAAGCCCGTTACGTGCACCGGAGCACCTGCGATCTGCGCGCCGCCGAGCGCCGCGATCAACCGCTTGGCCGCTTCGGGGTTGTCGTTGAACGGCTGTTTGGGATCGGGCAGCGGATAGGCCACGAGAAACGTCGTGCGTCCATCCGCCGAGACGAACGCACGGCTCGAGCTCGAGCCGTATCCGGCGACTCGCGCCCCTGCAAGCGCGCGCTGAACGCGTTCTTCGAGCGCGCGCAGCGCGGGGGCAACGCCGGGCGAAACGACCGTCTCACCAACCGGCAGCGTCACGACGGGGACAAGCGGTGCGCTGTTACCGCCGGTGCCATGGAAGTGACGCGCAATCTGCACATTGGTGACCCAGCCCTCCTTGCCGGGAACCGAGAACTTCTGCTTGAGAGCTTTCGTCGCAGAACCCGCCGAGCCGATCCCAACGAGTGTGACGAGCACCCAGAAGACGACGATGATCCGCTTGTGCGCGAGGACCCAGCGAGTGATCTGTGCCATGGCAGCAGCTTCCTTCCCGGACGGTTTCTCGGTCAAGAAACTTTGTAGCACAAATCATTTCCAACGTCTACAATATGTGGCATGTGGCACGAAGGCCCGATTCCACCCGAGCTCTCGATCTACCCCGGCTACCTGCTCGCCCGCCTGGGGCAGGTCTCGGCGGCACGATTTCACGCGGCGCTCGCCCCCGAGAACCTGCACCCACGCCACTTCGGAGTGATGAGCATCCTCGCCGCCCAGCCCGGGATCACGCAGCAGAGACTCGCGGAGTGCGCCGCCATCGACACGAGCTCGATGGTCGCGGTGATCGACGAGCTCGAAGAGAGAGGATTCGCCGAGCGCCGCCCCAATCCCGATGACCGCCGCGCACGCGCGATCTTCCTCACCCCAGCGGCCACTGTGACGCTCGAGCGCCTGCGCAAGCGAGCGGGCGCGCTGCAGAGAGAGCTGTTCGCAGCGCTCAGCGAGCAGGAGCGAAAGACACTGCACGAGCTCCTGCGCAAGCTCGCCACGGCGAGGTCGACAACCACCTCGGGCGCTGCAACCTAAGCACCTGCTTGGCGAGGCCCTTTTCGTTATCCCATCCGTTTCCCATCCAGCGCGTATTGTGCGAACATATGTTCGTGCGCTGGGACAACCTCACCCGGGATGCCGACAGGCAGCGGCGCCTGCCCGGCTACCGCGACGAGACCGTGGTACGGCACTTCGACGCGCCCGAGGCACTGGACATGCGCTTCTACGAGGTCCGCGCTCGCTCGGTGCTCAACCGTGTGCCCGGTCGATCTCCGATGCCCTTCCGTTGGACGATCAACCCATACAGGGGATGCAGCCACGCGTGCGTCTACTGCTTTGCCAGACCGACACATCGGTACTTGGGTTTCGATGCCGGTCGCGACTTCGAGCGGGAGATCGTGGTCAAGGTCAATGCGCCGGAGGTCCTGCGCATGGAGCTTGGGCGTCCGTCATGGAAACGCGAGCATGTGGCCCTGGGGACCAACACAGACCCCTACCAGTGGGTCGAGAGTCGTTACCGGCTGATGGAGGGCATCTGGGAGGCGCTACGCGACGCTGCCAACCCCTGCTCGGTTCTCACCAAGTCCCCGCTACTGCTGCGCGACCTGCCATTGATGCTCCAAATCGCGCGACGGACCACGATCAGCGCGAGCCTGTCGATCCCCACCCTCGACGAGCGGGCGTGGCGCGCTACCGAGCCTCACACCCCCAACCCCCGAGCTCGCCTGGAGGCGGTAGCAGAGCTCAACCGCGCCGGCATCCCGACAGGCGTGCTGATCGCCCCGCTGATGCCCGGAATCAACGATGCCCCTCACCAGCTCGAGCCGCTGCTTCAAGGCGCAGTCGACGCCGGCGCGATGAGCGTCGGCGGAGTCGCGCTCCACCTGCGCGGCGAGGTCAGAGACGTGTTCATGGACTGGTTGCGCACCCAGCGCCCCGCCTTGGTCAAGCGCTATGAGGAGCTCTACCGACGAGGCGCCTACGCCCCCAGCAAGGAGCGCGAGCGCCTGACTGGGTTGGTGAGCCGGCGGGGCGCCGGGAGTGCATTCAGACGGTGGTCCGCACTCTCACCTGAGTCGGCAACTGCCCAGATCGAGCCGGTCGCGCCTCAGCAGAGCTTGTTCTGATCGGCGCTGTGCTGCATGATCGCGTGATCGTCCACCGGAGACCTACGGCATATCGCTGTCAGGGTCCGGGCAACCGACCCTGCCGGTCCGGGCCCCCCGCGAACATAAGCAAAGCGACAGGCGGCAGCAGACACGTTCGACATCCCCGAGGCCATGCCGTGCGGTTGGACGAGAGCGGCGAGGTCATCGGCATCGCGATCGTCAATGCTGCGGACGGCGCGCTTCTTGTCAGAAACACAGCAGCTTTGTCGAGATCAATTTGTTAGGATTATCGTATCAGTTGATTGCTGAAGGGGGTTCCTCACGATGTCGCTAATGACATCGCGCGAACGTCAGTCGCCCGCGCACCGCGGACAAGATACGAACGTACCCATCGTACCCGTTGGCCTCGTCGTGTCTCTCGTGGGCGCGATTGCGCTTCCGCTGCTGACGTCGACGACGGTGCTGCTCGCAGTGTGCGTTGGCCTGCTCGGCGCGATAGTCACGCTCAACTGGGATCACCTCAACCGATTCATGCGCCGCGTCGAGGCCGAGAACCAGCACAAGCAGCTGCTGGCTGTCATCGAACGCACGCCCTCGCTAGCGAGGACGCTGAGCGCGATCGCCACAAGCGCCAAGGAGATCGTCGAACGCGACGGGAACCGTGGTGTGTTCGTCGAGCGACTCATGGAGGCCAAGCTCGACGATGCCGAGACCTACTTGAAAGGCCTTGATGCGGGCGAGGTCCGCGTGGAGGTCCGTGGGGTAGGGCCAATGCTGCAGCTGATGGACATCGTTGGGGAATCCCTAATGGCGACGACCATCCCAGAGAGCGACGACGAGTGGTGGCATTCGCAAGAGGGCAGGGAATACCTCGAGCTCAACCGACGCGCGATTGATCGCGGCGTCGAGATCAAGCGCATCGTCCTCTGGAGCACGGTCTCGTTAGAGCTCGCGCGGGTGGTTGTCGAGCAGCGCGAAGCGGGGGTGTTACTGCTCTTCGCGCGACTGGATGGCGCCGCCGGCCTGAGGACTAATGTTGCGATCTATGACGGGCAGATCTACCACGAGGTCGCGTACGAAGTTGACGGCACCCCGAATGCCTACGCGTATTGCGACATACCGAGCCGTGTCGAGGGAAAGATCAAACTGTTCGAGGACCTCAATAGCACCACGGACCTACCCCCTGGGCTCGAAGAGCTGCTGCGCGAAGTGGGATCGGGCACGCTGTAGTCGTGGCTCTCTCGATTGGCCCTGCGACCAGCAACGGGCTTGCGCTCTCTCGATAGAGTCGATGCCATGACCAGCAGAGACCGCGCCGTCGCAGTGATGCCTGGCCCGATGCTGATGCCGACCGCGGACACGCTCGCAGCGGCACGCGACGCGACTGAGGTCGGCCCGGCGAGCGTCGAGCCCGCGGTCCACCCCCTCAAAAGCGTGCCCGAGACCCACCGAGCTCGGGACGCACGCGGCGCCGACGAACCCGACTGGCGTCGGCTCCCCGGCTTCCGGGAGATCTCCCGAGCAACCTGGGAAGACGCTCGCTGGCAGCGGCGCAACACGGCTCGCGGCATAGAGGACCTGCGCCGCGTGTTCGGCAAGCTCCTGCCCGACGATCTCGCCGCGGAGATCGCAAGCGATCAGGAACACGGCGCGACGATGGGCCTCGCAATGCCACCGCATGCGCTGAACACGATGAAAGAGCACGACCTGTGGACGGATCCGATCCGCCGCTACATGGCACCGGCAAGCAGCGATCGCCACCCGGTGTGGCCGAGTCATCCGATGGCGCGGCGCGACAGCCTCGACGAGAACGGATCGTCGCCCGTCGCAGGCCTTGTTCATCGCTACCCGCGGAAGGTCATGATCGAGCTGACGACGACGTGTCCCCAATACTGTGGGCACTGCACGCGCATGGACCTCGTCGGGCCGAGCACCCCGCTGGTCGCCAAGCATGCCTTCCAGATGCGGCACGGCGACCGTTATGAGTCGATGCTTGCCTATCTGCGCGATCACGATGAGGTGCGTGACGTCGCCCTGTCCGGTGGCGACGTGGCCAACGTCCCGATCACTCGTCTCGAGCATTTCGTGGCTCAGCTGCTCGACATTGCGCATGTCCGCAGTATCCGCCTGGCATCGAAGAGCCTCGTGTCGCTCCCCCAATACTTCCTCGACCCGACTGTCTCGGCCGCGCTCGGCCGCATGGCCGCGACGGCGCGCGCGCGCGAGGTCGATCTCGCGCTCCACACGCAGGCCAACCACGCAAACCAGGTGACGGGTCTAGTCGCTCGCGCCACCGCACGGCTTCTGGACCAGGGCTTTCGAGACGTCCGCAACCAGGGCGTCCTGCTGCGTGGCGTCAACGCGACCCCTGACGAGGTGCTCGCGCTGTGCGAGCGACTGCTGGATCGCGCGCGGATCATGCCCTATTACCTCTATGTCTGCGACATGATCCCTAACGCCGAGCACTGGCGCACCAGCATCTCCGAGGCCCAAGCGCTGCAGCGCTCGCTCATGGGCAAGCTGCCAGGTTTCGCGATCCCGCGCGTCGTCTGCGACGTGCCCCTGGTGGGCAAGCGCCTAGTGGATCAGCCAACGTCCTACGACCGCGAGCGGGGTATCTCCCTCTGGGGTCGCACCGAGGGCAGTCACGTAGAGGCGAACTCGTCCAGCCGCGAATACCCATACTACGATCCGATCGACACACTGCCACCAGCCGGCCAGGAGTGGTGGACGGCCTGATCCGATCGCGCCATGTCGGAGACGGCGCTCAGCGTCTTGTCGCCGCCGGCAGCTCGGCTTAGATGGTCGTGTACTGGAAATATGCTGGTGCAGATGGATGTACAAGCAAACATCGATGGGCAGATCGAGAGCGACCTGCACGTTCGACCGCTGGGAGACGACGAACGCCCGTGGCTCGAAGAGCATCTGGCGCGCTCCTGGGGGTCGTGCGAGATCGTCAACCGCGGACACGTCCACGACGCCGCTCGGCTGCCCGCGCTCGTGTGTCTCGCACGAGAGCACGTGCTCGGAGTCGCTACCTTCCACATCCGCGATGGGCAATGCGAGCTGGTCACACTCAACGTGTTGCGCAAGCACCGAGGCGTCGGCTCTGCTCTGCTTGCGGCCATCGCGGTGGAGGCAACACGCCAGGGATGCCACCGTGTCTGGCTGGTCGCGACCAACGACAACCTGAATGCGCTGCGCTTCTACCAGCGTCGCAATATGAGGCTCGTCGCGGTGCATCGGGGCGCCGTTGACGATGCCCGCAGCGTCAAGTCCAGCATCCCTGTTGTCGGCGACTATGGCATCCCGATGCACGACGAGCTCGAGCTCGAGCTGTCGTTGCGTTAGGAGTAGGAAGCCAAGCGCTGCCCGTGCGGCTTGGCCACACCAGGAGTTGGGGCATCCGCAATGGGGCCTTCTATCGGGGCGGCCGGATTTGAACCGGCGACCCCCTGCTCCCAAAGCAGGTGCGCTACCAGGCTGCGCCACGCCCCGATAACCCATAAGAGTAGAGACCGCTGCTAGGGTCCGCCCCCGTCATGGCCGATGTCCAACCGCTGCGCGCTCTGCATTACGACCTGTCGCTCGTGGGCGCCCTCGCCGACGCGACGTCCCCTCCGTACGACGTAATCGACGCAGAGGAGCGCGAGGAGCTGCTGGAGCGCTCCCCCTTCAACGTGGCGGCGGTGGATCTGCCGAGAGGCGAGCCCGATCCTTATGCGGCGGCGGGGGATCTGTTCGAGGCGTGGCAGATGCAGGGCGTGCTCGTGCGCGATCCGGAGCCGTGCCTGTGGGCCCACACGCAGATATACACCGGTCCTGATGGCCAGATGCGCACGCGCCGGGGCTTCTTCTGCAGGGTGCGCATCGAGGGTTACGGCCCGGGCAGGGTAAGGCCGCACGAGCGCACGCATCCGGGTCCCAAGGAGGACCGCCTGCGCCTGATGAGGGCCACCCGCGCGAACCTGTCACCGATCTTCTCGCTCTTCTCCGACCCTGCGGGCGCGGCCTGGAAGGCGCTTGAGCCTGCCACAAGGGATGCCCCTTGGGGAGAGGTGACCGATGGGGTCGGGACTACACACAGGGTGTGGCGCATATCAAACCCGGACACGATCGCCGCGGTAGGAAAGGCAACGCGCGACGCGGAGCTGCTCATCGCCGACGGCCACCACCGCTACGAGACGGCCAGCACGTATGCCGAGGAGCTCGGCGGGGACGGAGAGCACCGCTACGTGCTGATGTGCCTGGTGGCTCTGGAGGACCCGGGCCTGACCGTGTTCCCCACTCACCGTCTCGTGCGCGGCCTCGACCGCGAGCGCCTGGAGGCGCTCGGGCAGGCCATACGCCGCGACTTCGAGGTCGTCGAGATGGGGCTCGAGCAGATCGCCCCGGAGCCCGGGGCGGGACCGTTGCAGTTGGGCTACATCGACTCCCACCACCAGCGGGCCTACCGCTTGAAGCTCAAGGACCAGGCGATCGCCGACGCGGCCCTGCCGGGCTTCTCCGCGGCATATCGCAGCCTGGACACCGGGGTCCTCGAGGCGCTGCTGCTGAAGGGAGCACTGGGATTGACAGACGACGACATCTCCCACTTCAATGGCCTGTTCTATGCGCGCAGCACAGAGGAG
>DASUDH010000269.1:0-3239 GCA_036275675.1 Solirubrobacteraceae bacterium
AGCGAGACCTTGCGCCTGCCGCGACTGTCGGCGGCGGTGAGCTCGCGGATGAGCACGGCGACCTTCGTGCCCGCGACCGAGCGCAGATGGTCGACGATCCCCTCAGAGAAGCTCTCCTGCGCCCCGACCCGGTCGAAGTCCTCGGCATCGAGCGCGGCGAGCGTGAGCGCGCCGGAGTCGAAGCGCTGGATGCGCTCGAGCGCGATCCCGAGCAGGGTGAGCTTGGCGAGCGGCATATCCTCGTATAGCCGCTTGTAGACCGCGGGCACGTCCACGCCGGCGACGATCAGCTCGGCCGCCATCCGGTGGGCGCGGGGACCGGTGTTCTCGTACATGAACCGCCCGGTGTCGGTGATGAGAGCGATGTACAGCGCCTCGGCGATCGCGGCCGTCGGCGGGAGGTCGAGGCCGTGCATCAGGTCCCACACGATCTCCGCGGTGCACGACGCCGAGGGGTCCACGAGGTTGAGCGTCCCGAACAGCGTGTTGTCGTGGTGATGGTCGATGTTCAACAGGTGCGCCCCGTGTTGGAGCACCGCGGCCGGGTTGCGGTCGATGTTGCCGCAGTCGAGCATCACCACGGTGCGCTCCCCGATGTCCGCTGGAGCGGCCTGGATGGCGTGTTCGAGCGCCGCGCAGCGATACTCGCGCGGAAGCGGCAGGTCGCTCGAGGCGATGAACATCTCGGAGTCCTTGCCGAGCGCCGTGAGCAGCCCGTGCATCCCGATCAGCGAGCCGAGCGCGTCTCCGTCGGGGTTCTCGTGGGTGGCGACGACGAAGCTCACGTCCTTGCGGACGCGCTCGAGCACCAGCTCACGCGTTCGCGCGAGGGTTGGATCGTCGCTCATGCTCGCGTCGACTCCTCGCCCGGCTCGTCCCCGGCTGTGAGCTGGTCCTCCCGCGCGCTCGAATCTTGCCTCGTTCCGATCTCTGCGTCGAGCAGCGCGTCGAGGCGCATCGCGCGGTCGGTCGTGTCGTCGTAGGAGAAGTCGAGCGTCGGGGTGCGCTTCAGATGCAGCTCGCCGGCGATGCGGCGCTGGAGGTAGCCGTGGGCGCTGCGCAGACCGTCCATCGTCTCGGCGCGCGCGTCGGGCTCGCCCAGCACGCTCACATATACGCGAGCATGGCTCAG
This sequence comes from Solirubrobacteraceae bacterium, assembly GCA_036275675.1. GTDB lineage: Bacteria > Actinomycetota > Thermoleophilia > Solirubrobacterales > Solirubrobacteraceae > Palsa-744. The sequence goes on from DASUDH010000269.1 coordinate 1,133, forward strand.
GTCGGCGTTGGTCCTGACGTCTGTCACGGTCACGAATCCCACCCTGGGGTCCTTCAAGTCGCAAGACACCGCGTCTCCGATCACCTGTCTGATGGCCTCGTTGACGCGGCGCATGCGGTCGGAAATCATCCTACCTGTCCCTGTCTCTCGAAGGGTCCGGCTTGCACGGTCGCTTGCATGAGCAACGACTCATGCGCTCACACCAGCTCTCAGGCTAGTTGGCGCTCTTGGAGGCGCGTCTCGTACGTCTCGAGGACGTCGCCCTCGCGCAGGTCCTGGAAGTTGGCGAGCACGATCCCGCACTCATAGCCGGCGCTCACCTCGCGCGCGTCCTCGTTGAAGCGGCGCAGGCTCGAGATCGTCGTGTCGTAGATCACGGTGCCCTCGCGCACCACCCTCACGCGCGCTCCGCGCGTGACCTTGCCCTCGCTGACGTGCGAGCCTGCGATCACACCGATGCGCGATGCTCTGAAGAGTTGGCGCACCTCGGCCTGGCCGATCGACGTCTCGACCTCGGTGGGCTCGAGCATGCCCTGCATCGCCGCACGCAGCTCCTCGATAGCGCGGTAGATCACCGAGTAGGAGCGAATCTCGACGCCCTCGCGCTCGGCGAGCTGGCGCGCGTCCTGGACGGGACGCACGTTGAAGGCGAGGATCAGCCCCGCGGAGGCGGAGGCGAGCATCACATCGGACTCGTTGATGCCCCCGACGCCGCGGTGGATGATGTTCACCGCGACCTCGTCCTGCGGCAGCTTGGCGATCTCGTCCTCGATCGCCTCGAGCGATCCGGCGACGTCCGCCTTGACGACGAGGCTGAGCTCCTTGACGGTCCCTTCCTGGGCTAGCTTGAAGACGTCCTCGAGCGACACCTTGCGCCCGGAGCGGCGCGCGAGCGCCTCGGTCTTCAGGCGGTTGGCGCGCTCGCCGGCGAGCTGCCTGGCGCGGCGCTCGTTCTCGACCGCGCGCACGAATTCGCCCGCCTCGGGGACCCCGTCGAAGCCGAGCACCTCGACCGGCTCCCCAGGTTCGGCCATCTTCACGCGCGCGCCGGTGAAGTCGTGCATCGCCCGCACCCGGCCGAAGTGGGCGCCGGCGACGAGCGCATCCCCCACCTCGAGCGTCCCGCGCTGAATCAGGATGCTCACGACCGGTCCACGGCCCGGATCGAGCTTGGACTCGATCACGGTGCCCGAGGCCATCGCGTCGCGGTTGGCCTTGAGCTCCTCGAGGTCGGTGACGAGCTGGATCGTGTCGAGCAGGCCGTCGAGACCCTGGCGGGTCTTGGCGCTGACGTCGACGAACTCGGTCTCTCCGCCCCACTCCGCCGGTTGCAAGCCGCGCTGGGTGAGCTCGGTGCGCACCCGCTCAGGCTGGGCGCCCTCCTTGTCGATCTTGTTGACCGCCACCACGATCGGCACTTCGGCGGCCTTGGCGTGGTCGATCGCCTCCTCGGTCTGCGGCTTGACGCCGTCGTCTGCCGCCACGACGATCACAGCGAGGTCGGTGACTCGCGCACCACGGGCGCGCATCGCGGTGAACGCCTCGTGGCCGGGCGTGTCGAGGAACGTGATCTGCTTGCCGGCGTGCTGGACCTGGTAGGCGCCGATGTGCTGCGTGATGCCGCCAGCCTCGCCGGCGGCTACCTGGGTCTCGCGGATCGCGTCCAGCAGCGAGGTCTTGCCGTGGTCGACGTGGCCCATGATCGTGACGACCGGTGGACGCTCCACGAGGTCCTCCTCGACGTCTTCGAAGACCGGCTCGACTGCGACGTCGTCGGCTGCATGGACGATCTCGATCTGCTTTTCAAATTCGTCGGCGAGCACTTGGATCGCGTCGTCGGAGAGGGTCTGTGTGAGGGTGGCCATCTCGCCGAGCATCATCAGCTTCTTGATGATCTCCGGCACCGGCACGCCGAGATACTCGGCCACGTCCTTGACGGTCGAGCCCGAGTTGACGCGGATCAGGTCGGTGGCCTCCATCGCGGCGGTGTCGATTGGGGCGATCGTCTCGTCGTAGGTGCCCCTGCGGCGACGGCCGCGGCGGGGTCGTCGTACAGGCTGGTTGGCCGGGCCTCCCTGCTGGCGGCGGGATGCTTGCGAGTCGATCA
>DASUDH010000270.1:0-7581 GCA_036275675.1 Solirubrobacteraceae bacterium
GCGGAAAACCGCTGAACCGCCCTTCCTCCGAGGGCTCAGTTCACTCGGCGTCGAGAGCGGTCTGGCTCTCTCCCCGCGGGGAGATTACAGTTGCGGGACAGCGCCGGTTTCCCACCGGACTTCGCTGAATCGTCGCCGGCCGGGCGATATGTGGCCCGACATTGAGTAATGTAGCGAGCGTCGCGGACGGCTTGCCGATCGCCTAGCCGGGCGGCGAGGAAAGCGCGGCGCACCGTCTGCGCAGGTGCCGGTCACCACGTGCCCGCGCACGTGCGCCCCGTCATCCGCTCGCCGAGCGTTGCGCAGCTCATCAGGCCGGCAGTCGCCTGATCGCGCTCACCGCGTCGAAGCCGCGGTCGAAACTCACGATCTTCTCGATCTCGTGGCGGCGTATCACCGCCACGTACAACGCGTCACGCGCCAACAGTCGCGTCTCCCTCTACCGCGCCGGCGCGAGCAGGTCGACCAGGCGCTCGTGCTGAGCGCTGTCGGCGCCGAGCAGCTCGTCGATCCATCGCAGAACGGTCGCTTCACCGACCTGCGTGCCCCAGCCCACGATCTCTTCGATGTCCACCCAGTCCTTCGGCCGGTCGAAGATCGCCTTGCACACGATCAGGTGCTCAGGAGAGAGAATCGGTATGCGCACCGGGCCGAAGGCGACCTCGTGCGAGCAGGTGGCCATCTCCCGATGGAGGTCGAGCGTGGCGAAGAAGAGGTCGAGGTAGGAGCCGTCCCAGTCCAGCCTGGCCTGGCCGTCGCGCTGGATCGCGGCACGGTCGGGCGCGGAGACGCTCACGCCCAGATGCGACAACGCCCCGATGACCGGCTCGGCCTCCGGCGGCGCGAGCGTCACGTTCAGGTCGATGTCGGTGGTGGCGCGCGGGCTGCGATACCAGGCCAGCGCTATCGCCCCACCGAACTGATGCGGGACCCGCATCGAGTCGAGCATCTCGTGGACCGCCACGATCCGCGAGCTGAGACCGTCGAGCCTCCTCGTGCCGCTCACCGCCGCCGGCCACCAGCGGCGACGCGGCGATGCTCGGCGAGCCGAGCGAGCACCGGGAAGGCGAGTGGCTCGAACGGCCTTGGCGGCTGACTGACGGTGACCGCGTCGGCGAAGCCCAACAGCTCGAGCAGTGCCGCGCCGGCATCTGCGCGCGCGTCGAGCGGTGGCTTCCCGAGAGCGCGGGCCATGCGCTTGGAGGCGGTCACAAAGCTACGGGCACGGCTCGCCTCAGAGGTCGCGGCACGCACACGTGCCCCCGTCCGCCGAGCCGAGCGAATCACAGCCTCGACATCGAACGGGCGCTGCGCGCGTCGGGCGGCGGCCGTGAGGATGTCGTCGGTCAGGACGTCGAAGCCCGCGAGCGTGCGCGAGCGAGGCCCATTCGCGGTGTGCAAAGACTCTCGGATCTCGAATCGTCCGCCGCGGCGGGCTACTACGTAGGTCATGCCCACTACATTACCACTAGCCTGCCCACTAGCCGCGGCCGGCGGCGGCGCGAGCCGAGCTACAACGGCAGCTCCACCTGCCCATGAGGCGAGCCCAGCTCAGCCAGCCGCTGCAAGAACGGCCCCGGCGGGAACGCCTCCGGGCCGAGCACTCCCGTGCCCTTCCAAATGCCCTCGTCGAGCAGCTCGAGCGCGACGACCGGGTTGACCGCCGTCTGCCAGACGACGGCCTGGCTGCCGTATTCGCGCATCGTGTGCTCGTTGTCGACGATGTGGTACAGGTAGGTCGAGCGCGGGGCGCCGTCCTTGCTGGCGCCAGTTACCCACGTGCCGGCGCACGTGCGCCCCGTCATCCGCTCGCCGAGCATGGCTGGGTCCGGCAGCGCCGCGGCCACCACGTCGCGCGGGGCCACCTCCACGCCACCTGCCTGCCTGTGCCCTTCAGGGTGCCCCCCGCCATGGGGGGTCCCGCCGACGGGGCGCACCGACACCGGCTCGGTGGAGTCGAGGCCGAGCTTGTGCAGCGTGCGCAGCACGTCGATGAACTCCTGCCCCAGCCCGTACTTGAACGTGACGCGCTCGCACTGCACCCAGCGCGGGATCAGCACGACCTCCTCGTGCTCCACGTTCACGCACTCGACCCGTCCGATCCCCTCGGGAAAGTCGAACAGCTCCGGTTCGGAGAATGGGGCGGTCGTGTAGAAGCCGCGCCCGCGCTCCCAGATCAGCGGCGGGTTCAAGCACTCCTCGATCGTCGTCCAGATCGAGAAGGTCGGCGCGAAGTCGTAGCCCTCGACGACCAGGTCGGAGCCGTCGCGCACCCCCACCTGCTCGACCTTCGCGAAGAGCTCCTCGGCAGCGTAGCGCGCGAACACGTCCGAGAGGCCCGGCTCGACGCCGATCCCGACGAGCGCGAGCGCGCCAGCCTGTTCCCACTGCTCGTTGCGGGCAAGCTGCACGTCGCCGAGCATCACCCCCGGCAGTTCGTGCGGCCGCCGCGGATGAGGATGGGAGAGCGTCATCGCCATGTCCAGATACGTGGTGCGCGCCTGAAACGCCGCGTCGAAGATCGGCTCGTTGAAGCGCGGGTCGCAGGCGTTCAGCACGGCGTCCGGCCGCACCCGTTCGATCAACTGCACGAGCGCCGCGCGGTCCGAGGCGTCGACTCGCTCGGCCGCGAAGCGATCGGCTTCGCCGAGCTTGGCCACCACGTCGTGGGCGCGCGCCGGGGATACGTCTGCGAGCGACACCCGCTCGAACGTCGGTCTACGCTGGGCGATCGACGCGAACGCGGCCCCAACACCGCCGGCTCCCACTACGAGCACGCGCATCCCGTCAGTGTGACGCAAGAGACGACATTCTTGAACGGGACCGCTCTCGATCTTCGCGGCGACACGGCGCGGCGGCAACGACCCCGATCACGGCGCGGGCGGCTCACGTATGCTGCCCCGACCGATGGCGAGCATGCTCATGGACAGGCCCTCGACCCCCGGCGTCGAGCGGTCCCTGGCGCGCTGGGCGCCTTCGCCCACGATCGGTCGCGGCGAGCTGTTGGGGGCGATCCTCGGCGGCGTCGCGCTCGCGGTGCTGACGACCTGGCCGCTCGTGCTGCACATGGGCAGCCGCATCGCACCAGACCTCGGCGACCCCGTGCGCAGCGCGTGGGAGGTCGCCTGGGTCGGCCACGCGCTGCTGCACAGCCCGCTGCACATCTTCGACTCCAACTCCTTCTACCCACATCCCCTCAGCCTCGCCTTCTCGGACTCGCTGCTCGGCTACGGCCCCGCCGCCTTCTTCGGCTCGGGAACGGTGGCCGCGCTCGTGCGCTACAACCTGCTCTTCCTGTTCGCCTGGTCGCTGTGCTTCCTCGGCGCGTGGCTGCTCGCGCGCGAGCTGGGCGCCGGCAAGGTCGGCGCGACAGTGGCCGGCGCGGCGTTCGCCTATGCCCCCTACCGGGTCACCGAGGCCGGACACCTGCACGTGATCTCGAGCGGCGGCATCCCGCTCGCGCTGTTCCTGCTGTTGCGCGGCTACCGTCGTGGCACCCGCGCCCTGCTCGCGGCCGGCTGGCTCGTCGCCGCCTGGCAGGTGAGCCTCGGCTTCACGCTCGGGTTGCAGTTCGCCTACCTGCTCGCCGTGCTCGCGCTGCTCGCGGCGATCTGGTGGTGGCGGAAGCGCTCCAGGTCCACGCGCCGGCCCTCCGCGGGGGACGCGTCGCCGCGAGGAGTGGTGGCAAGCCTGCGGACACTGCCACGCAACCTCGCGGCGGTCACGTGCATCGGCGTCGCCGTGTGCGGCGTGGTGTCCGTCTACCAGGCCCGTCCCTATCTGAAGGTGGCGGCCGACTACCCGACCGCGAAACGTACGCTCAGGGAAGTCGAGAACTACTCCTCAGGCCCGTGGGCGTTCCTGTCCGCCTCCTCCGAGAACCGCGTGTGGGGCGGCGTCACCGCGGGTGCCAGGGCACGCGTGCACTCCAAGAACGAGGACGTGTTCTTCCCGGGCGCCGTGATCGCGGCGCTCGCGCTCGTCGGACTGGGTGCGCCGATCTATACGCGCCGCTTGCGCATCGGCCTCGCGTGCGGCGCGGCCGCCTGTTCGATCCTGGCGCTCGGCTTCGGGCTCACCGGCGCCGGCTACCCCTACCGGCTGCTGTACGACTTCGCCCCTGGCTGGAATGGGGTGCGCGTGCCCGGACGCGTGTTCACGCTGGCGACGCTGTTCCTCGCGCTGCTCGCCGCCGCGGGCGCGTGGCGGCTCGCCGAGATCGCGCGCGCCTGGGGCGCCGGGCTCGGCCCGCGCGGCGGTGAGCGAATGATGGCTGTCGTCGGCGCCCTGCTCGTCGTGGGGCTCGTCGGCGAGGGCGCCGGCCACCTCGGCCACCCCGTCGTGCCCCAGCCGGCGCGCGCGGAGATCGGCCTACCGGCGCCGATCCTCGACCTGCCCACTGACGGCGCCGCAGATCGCGTGTGGCAATACTTCTCGACCGACGGCTTCCCGAAGATCGCACAGGGCAACAGCACGTTCGACCTGCCATCCCAGGACGACATTCGCGGCGGCATGAACGGCTTCCCCGACAAGGCGAGCGTCGAGAAGCTGCGCTGGTACGGAATACGCACGGTCGCGCTGCACCTGAAGTTGCCCACGCTGCCCGGGCTGCACGGCAATGAGACGGCGGAGCCGCCGGACGTGGTCGCGGCAGCAACCAAGCCGGTCGGGGGGCTCGGCGTGACGCGCCGGCGGGTGGGCGACGTGGTGATCTACGAGATCGGCCCTGGGCCGAGGGCGCTCCACGGGACGGATTAGTGCGTCGCGGGGGGAGACACGCAGACGGGAGCGCCGCGGGGAGGGTACGCCTATGAGCGCCGTCAACATCTCCACGGGCCACCGCCCTCGCGCGCGCGTCAAGAGAGCTCTCTTCGCGCGCGCGCGCGCGGGGCACCTCTCGAAGCGCAACATGGCCCTCGCCGCGATCCTGCTCGTGGGGGTCGCCTACGCGACCATGATCCAGAGCTTCTCCTGGAACCAGACGTCTCACTACGACCTGATCCGCTCGCTGGACCGGGACCTCACGACGATCGACCAGTACCAGGAAAACACTGGCGACAAGGCGTTCTACAAGGGCCACTGGTACTCCGCGCGCGCGCCTGGCCTCGCCCTGTTCGCGCTGCCCTTCTACGACGCGATCAAAGCGCTCGGCGCGGAACGGCTCGCCCGCTCCTCCCAGGCCCAGCGCGGCGAAGACGAGATGATCTACTTCGTCGGCCTGTGGGCGAACGCGCTGCCAGGCCTGCTGCTGCTGCTGCTCGTGGGGCACCTCGCCGAGCGTCTGCAGCCCGGGTACGGCGCCGCGACCGCCGTGATCCTTGGCCTCGGGACGCTCGCGCTGCCGCTCTCCACGCTGCTGTTCTCGCACATGTTCACGGCGTTCCTCGGCTTCGCGGCGTTCGCGCTGATGCTGCGCGAGCGCGACGGGCCGCCGAACCCGTGGCTGCTCGGCGCCGCTGGGCTGCTCGTCGGCTACGCCGGCGCCTCGGAGTACCCCCTGTTCTTCGTGGCGCTGGTGCTCGGGCTCTACCTGCTCTCGCGGCGAGACTCGCTCACCCCGCGCGGCGTGCTCGCTCGCGCGGGCGCCTACGTGCTGGGTGGTCTCGTCGGGATCGTGCCGCTCCTCCTATACAACCACTACGCCTTCCACTCGTGGACGCACCTGGCCTACTCCAGCATCCCGCGCCAACAAAAAGGCTTCTTCGGGATCGGCCTGCCGAGCCTGAAAGTGATGGCCACGCTGCTGCTCGACTCGCGCGGCCTGCTGACGCTCTCACCCGTGCTGGCGATGGGGGCGATCGGCACGTGGCTCTTGTACCGGCGTGGCAAGCGCGCCGAGGCGCTCACCATCGCCGGCGTCTGTGTGTGCTACATCGGCTACAACTCGGGCTACTACCTGCCGTTCGGCGGCGGCTTCATGGGTCCGCGCTTCCTGATGACGATGCTGCCGTTCCTCGCGCTGCCGATCGGGATCGCGCTGAAGCGCTACCCGGGTCCGACGATCGCGCTCGCGGGCGTGTCGCTGACGACGACGATCGTGGCCACGATCACCCACCCACTGACAGGCTATGAGACGGAGGTGGTGGTGTGGGCGCGCTACCTGCGTGAGGGCTTCTTCCAAGCGACGATCGCAGGCGCCTTCGGCCTCGGACGCGGCTGGGGTGGGATCTGGCCATTCCTGCTCGCGGCCGGTGGCGCCGTCCTGCTGGCCGCCCTGGCCACCCCTCGCACGCAGATCTCGCGCGCCTCGCTGACGGCGGGAGTGCTCGCGCTCGCGGGCTGGTGCGCGTTCGCAGCGCTCGCGCCGACGCTGCTCGGCATCGATCACCGCGGTCTGCTGTCGATCGTCGGGGCGGGCGACCATACCGCCCTGCACAAGGGATTCGGCGACTACCCCCTGCGCACCCTGGCCCCGCTCGCCGCGATCGTCGGCGTGCTCGCTCTGCTCGTCAGCGGTTGCTTGTCTTCATACGGCATTTCGCGGCGTGCAACTGCTTACAGACGGTGACATAGCCCGGCCGCGGGTTGTAGCGCGGATCGGTGAGGCCCGCGTCGAAGCGCACGGCGCCGGTCGAGCCCGACCACTGGAAGATGTAGAGGCGCTTGATGCGCGAGTTGGACGAGGCGAGCCTGAACATGTAGGACAGCGCCTTCGCGGCGCGCGCGAGGCCCGAGCCTTTCCTGTTGGGAAAGGCGCCGCCGAACTTCACGATCCCGCCGGTCTCGGTGAGCCACACCTGGCCGGGCACGGCCGCGAGGATCGCGCGGGTTCGCACGCTCGAGAAGCGATTCGTGTCCGAGTAGTTGTGCAGCCCCCAAACGCTCGGCATCGCCGTTTTCAGGTGCGCGAGCGCGCGCTTGAATTCAGCGACGTAGCGTAGGCTCGGACCAACGCTCGGCCCGTCGAGGATGTCCAGTCCGAGCACCGTGCAACCGCGACAGATGGACTTCAGCGCCTTGTAGTCCTTGGCCGATTCCATGGCCGACGGCGAGCTGAACAGGTGCGGCACGTTGCCGCGGTTGGTCTCATTCCACGGCTGGTACTGGCGTACCTTTGGGAATAGCGCGACGAACTTCCGCACGTCGCGCTGATAGACCGCGAGGCTCGGCGTCTTCGTGGGCGTGTACTCCGAGTGGTAGAAGGCCACGAGCACCTGCTGGTGCTGGGCTTCGGCCGTCGTGATCCATTGCCTTGCAAGCTTCAGCGAATAAGGTCGCACGGCGGCGTCGTAGGGCGCGATGTAGCGCGCGATCTTCGTGTGCAGCTGCTGCCACAGCGGGTTCGCGAACATCTCGGTCTGCTGGTCGCCGATGCCGGTCAGATACGACGCCGCGCTGTGGGCGTCGCGTGTGGAGGAGGCGCTTGCTGCGTGACCGCGGGGACCGGCCAGCGCGCCGGCGGAGATCGCGAGCAGCACGCCGCAGGCGAGCAGCGTGGGGAGCAGCGTACGTGGGCGAAGGTGTCTGAGCATGTTCGTTGCAACAGCCTATGTGTCGAGGCGTTGCGCTACGCCGGCCATCTTTCACAATCGGTCGGACCGATCCCCACGATCTTCGATCCGCGCGGCTCGATCGCCGACG
>DASUDH010000271.1:0-3990 GCA_036275675.1 Solirubrobacteraceae bacterium
TCATCGACTTCCTGCAAGGGCGCTTCAAGACGATCGAGCACGACCTGGAAGAGCGCATGCGCTTCGCCGCGGCCGAGCAGGAATACGAGCAGGCCACGCTCGAGCGCAACCGCCTGCGCGCGGTGCGCTCGCTGATGGAGCGCCAGCGCGTCGCCAAGGAGTCGATCGGCACGCTCGACGCGGTCGCCGTCGCCGTCGACGGACGCGACGCCAACGCCCAGGTCTTCCAGGTGCGCGACGGCGTGCTCTCCGACCGCCACTCCTTTTACCTTTTCAACGTCACCGAGCGCGACATCGCGGAGGTCGCCGAAGAGTTCATGCTCCAGTACTACGGCGGCCCCACCTCGATCCCAGCGCTGCTCGTCGTCCAGCGCGAGCTCGCCGGCCGCGAGGCGCTCGCACAAGCTCTCGGCAAGCGGCGCGGCGGCCCCGTGCGCCTGCACGCCTCCGAGCGCGGCGACAAGCACCGCATCCTCGAGCTCGCCCACCGCAACGCCCTGCTCGCGCTCGACCAGGAGCGCCTGCGCGACGAGCGCCGCCACCAGCGCCGAGCCCAGGCGCTCGAAGGGCTGCAGCTCGCGCTCGCGCTCGATACCGTGCCGGTACGGATCGAGTGCTTCGACATCTCCAACCTCGGCGGCACCCACACCGTCGCGTCGATGGTTGTGTTCGAGGCCGGCGCGCCGAAGAGATCGGACTACCGACGCTTCAAGATCGACACCGTCGAGGGCTCTGACGACTACGCTTCGATGGCCGAGGTCCTCTCCAGGCGCTTCGCCCAGTGGGAGCAGCAGGCGGACTTCTCGCCGCACGATCCCTCCTACGACGCCAGCTTCGCCGCGCTCCCCAACATCGTGGTGATCGACGGCGGCAAGGGCCAGCTCGCAGCTGGGTTGGCACCGCTCGCAGGCTTCCGCGAGCGCGGCGTCGCCGTGATCGCGCTCGCCAAGCGCGTCGAGGAGGTCTTCCTGCCCGGTCGTCCCAAGCCGCTCGTGCTCGACCACGCGACACCCGAGCTGCAGCTGTTGCAGCGCATCCGCGACGAAGCCCACCGCTTCGCGATCACCCATCACCGCGCAAGGCGCGACCGTGCCATGACCGGCTCGCTGCTCGACGGACTCCCCGGCATCGGCCCCGCTCGCAAGCGGGCGCTGCTCACCCACTTCGGCTCTCCCGAGGCGATCCTCGCCGCCTCGCGCGAGGAGCTCCAGGCGGTCCCCGGCCTGCCTGCCAAGGTGGCGCGGGACATCCACGCGCTCTTGCACCGCGCCGGTTGATCCCGGCCCTGTCCGTGGTTCGCGGCACAATGATCCTCAAATGGCCGCCACCAGGCCCGTGCTCCCGCGTCACGCGAGTGGACCGACCGTAGAGTCGCGTCTGCAGGACCTCGTCGTCATCACTGGCTTCTCGGGCGCCGGCAAGTCGACCGCCATGAACGTCTTCGAGGACGCCGGCTACTTCTGCGTCGACAACCTCCCCCCCGAGATGATCCGCTCGCTCGTCGAGCTGTTCGTGCACGAGGGCTCCAAAGTTGAGCGTGCCGCCATTGTCTCCGACGTGCGTGGAGGCGTCTACTTCGAGGCGCTCACAGCGGTTGTGGACGACCTGCAAGCGCTCGGCATCACCCACCACGTGCTGTTCTTGGAGGCCGCCGAGCAGACGCTCTCCACGCGCTACAAGGAGACCCGTCGTCGCCATCCGCTCTCGCCGCAGGGCAGCGTCGCCACCGGCGTCGCCTCCGAGCGCGCGCTGCTCGAGCCGCTGCGCTCGCGCGCCGACCTCGTGATCGACACGACCGGCATGTCCGCGGCGATGCTCCGCAGCCGCATCGCCGACGAGCTTCTCCCGCGCCAGAACGCGGGCCGGCTCGCGCTGACGTTCATGAGCTTCGGCTTCAAGCACGGACCCCCGCGCGAGGAGGACCTCGCGTTCGACGTGCGCTTCCTGCCCAACCCCCACTACGAGCACGACCTGCGCGAGCTCACGGGCCACGATGAGCGCGTGGTCGATTACGTCGCGCGCGACGGACGCTTGCAGGAGCTCTACGACCGCCTACACTCGCTGCTCGACTTCCTGCTGCCCGAGTATGTCGCCGAGGGCAAGGCCCATCTCGTGATCGCGATCGGCTGTACCGGCGGCCGCCATCGCTCAGTCGCGATCGCCGAGCACCTCGCTGCCCGCTATCGCGACCGCGACGAGCTCACCGTCGCCGTCGCCCACCGTGACATCGACAAGCGCTCCAGGGGGATGTAACTCCAAGGGGATGTAGATGCCCCCTGCTCGTCACGACACACAAACCCAAGCTTGACAATAACTATATGCACACGCTACTGTCGCCATTCGCTGTAGCTGGTTGTCAGGGAGGGGTGGCTAGATGTCGAATAGGCCGGTTGGTCGAACAGGGCTGTTCGGGACGGTGTCGGCTGTGATGGTGTCGCTGTCGATAGCTGTCGCTCCGGCTTTCGGCGAAATCGTGACCCAGGACTCAGAATCCATGCGCAGCGGCTGGTATCCGAACGAGCCCTTGCTGAGTCAGGCGACGCTCGGCGGCGGGACGTTTGGGCAGATATTCAAGACTCCGGTCCAGGGCCAAGTCTACGCACAGCCGCTGGTAGCCAACGGCAAGGTGTTCGTGGCGACCAATGACGACTGGATCTATGGGCTCGACCCTCAGACCGGCGAAGTCTTGTGGCATCGAAGTGTCGGGCCGCCCGAGAATGTTGCGGACGAGCCTGGAGGCGGTTGGTGCCCGAATCCAACGCCTCATATCGGGATCCTGGGCACTCCGGTCATCGACAGCGCCAGTAACGTGGCGTATTTCGTCGCCAAGACCTATGTGCCGAGCGTATCGGGCAGCAAAACGGCCTTCTATATGCACGCGGTCGATTTGGCCAACGGCCAAGAGCAGCCCAATTTTCCCGTCCTGATCTCCGGTAGCGCTGAAAACCTTCCCAGCGTTCAGTTCGAAGCGGACTACAGCTTGCAGCGCCCGGGCCTGTTGTTGATGAACGGAGTGGTGTATGCCGGGTTCGGCAGTATTTGCGACATCGCCCCCTTCCATGGATGGGTGGTTGGAGTCTCGACGACCGGACACCAAACCGCTCTGTGGACGACCTCCCCGCTCGGTGGCTCGATTTGGCAATCTGGTGGCGCGCTCGTCTCGGACGGTCCTGGCCGGATTATCTTCTCGACGGGCAACAGCAGCACGTTCGACGGCGGTGGAGCGCCACCGAAGGGTCCGGGCAGCGCGCCGCCGAGCGGGCTCGCCGAGTCGGTCGTCAAGGTTGGCGTGCAGCCCAACGGGTCGCTGAAGGCCGAAGATTTCTTCTCGCCGGTGAACAACGTCGAACTCGACCAGAACGACACGGATCTTGGGTCCTCGGCGCCAATGGCTCTGCCGTCGCAATACTTTGGCACTCCGAACATTCCACATCTCCTGGTGCAGGACGGCAAGGAGGGCATCGTCTTCCTGCTGAACCGAGACAATCTGGGCGGGATGGGCCAGGGTCCTGGCAACTCCGATCAGGTGGTTCAGTGGCTGGGTCCGAATGGCGGAGTGTGGGATGCGATGGCATCTTGGCCGGGCGATGGAGGTTATGTGTACATAATCAACGTCAATGAGGAGTTCAGCGGGCAGGGAAACCTGCGAGCGTACAAGTACAGTGTCAACGAAGGCGGCAACCCGGCATTCGCCTTGGCGGCGAGCTCCCCCGGTCTCTTTGCCTTCGGGTCTGGCTCGCCGGTCGTCACCTCCGATGGCACGACGGCGGGGTCGGGGGTCGTGTGGACTACGTTGTGTGCGGCCGGTTCCTGCGAAGGAGAATCGGAACTGCGCGCCTATGCGGCTGTGCCCGGCAACCATGCATCGCCCCCCAGCAACGAACTCGTGCAGTTGTGGAGCGCTCAGATCGGTGAGGCAAACAAGTTCTCTGCGCCGGGTGTGGGCGAAAACCGCATCTATGTCGGCACTCACGACCAGAACATCATCGG
>DASUDH010000272.1:0-4656 GCA_036275675.1 Solirubrobacteraceae bacterium
GCGGCAAGCGGCGAGAACATGCCGCCCAAGTCGACGTTTTTCTACCCGAAGCTGCTCACCGGTCTGCTGTTCAACCCACTCTCGTAACCGAGTACCGTCGATACCATGGAAGGGAAGGGTGCTGTGACGACCCGATCGGAAGGTGTTGGAGTGATGAAGGCCAGCGTGCGGCGCAACGACTCGAGGTTCAGGCATACCGTCCAGGTGCGCGACCACCAGTTGACGGTGGACGAGCCGCTTGAGTCCGGCGGCGAGGACACCGGTCCGGACCCCCAGGAGCTGCTCGCGGTGAGCCTCGCTTCGTGTACTGCGATCACGATGGAGATGTATGCGGCCCGCAAGGGCTGGGACATCGGCAAGGTGGAGGTCGAGGTGCAGTACAGCCCAGCCGAGCGTGGTTGTCCGACGAGGTTCGACGTGGTGCTGCGGCTGCCGGGCGACCTTCCCGAGGAGCAGGTGGAGCGCTTGCAGGTGATCGCCGCGAAGTGTCCTGTGCACAGGACGCTCGACGGCGAGGTCATGTTCCAGGAGCGCGTCGAGCGCATCCAGGTTGTCGTTTGAGGGCGCCACGGCGCGCATCCTCGAGCGCCTGCTCGAGCTGGTCGGGCCGCTGCTCGACCGCCGCGCCAGCGAGTGACGCGACGGTCGGCCGCTACGGGTCCCGAGGGGGAAGGACCCGAAGGTTTCTAGGACGTGGCTCCCGTCTCTATGGGCACCCCTACCAGGCTGCCCCACTCCGTCCACGAGCCATCGTAGTTCTTGACCCGCTCCTGGCCGAGCAGCTCGTGCAAGACGAACCACGTGTGAGCTGAGCGCTCGCCGATCCGGCAGTAGGCGATCACGTCCTTGCCGTCGAGCACTCCCTTGGAGCCGTACAGCTCGCGCAGTTGCTCGGCGGACTTGAATGTGCCGTCCTCGTTGACCGCTTGGGCCCACGGGATCGAGGCTGCGCCGGGGATGTGGCCGGCGCGCTGGGCCCCCTCCTGCTCGTAGCCACTTGGGGAGATGATCTCTCCCGCGAACTCGGCGGGAGACCGCACGTCCACGAGGTTGGTGGAGTCGTCGATCGCGGCGAGCACCTCGTCGCGGCGCGCTCTGATCGCTTCGTCGCCGGGCTTGGCGAAGAGGCTTGCTGGCGCGTGGCTCGGGGCCTCGGCGGTGGTGGGTCGTCCGTCGGCTATCCACTTTTCGCGTGGGCCGTTCAGCAAGAGCACGTTGTCGTGGCCGTAGTACTTCAGGTACCAGTAGGTGTAGGCGGCGAACCAGTTGCTGCGATCTCCGTACAACACGATCGTGTGATCTCCCGAGATCCCGCGGCTGGAGAACAGCGCGCCGAAGTCCTCAGGGCCCAGGAAGTCACGCTTGACTGGGTCTTGGAGATCCTGCTTCCAGTCGAACCCGATCGCCCCGGGGATGTGGGCCTGCGCATACAGGTCGGGGTTCTCGTCGACCTCGACGATGCGAATGGTGTCGTCGCCCAAGTGCTCCTCGAGCCAGTCTGCCTCGACGAGCACATCCTTTGCGTATCCGGACAAGTCAGCTGTCCTCCTGTGTAGAAGCCTCGTCACCAAAAGCCGATCGGCTTTTGGGTATATAAGCAGCAGCATAGCGCGCTTCGATGCCCGCGCCAGTGCCTTCCAGGAGCGATCTCACCGCCGCGAGCGCCTGCGCCGACCACACTTCGACGCCCACAGGGTCGGCCGTGAGGATCGCTACGGGTATCGAGTTGCGCGCGGCTGTTTCCGACACGATCCGCTCGCCTCGCGCAAGCACGTCGGCGGGGACACCGCAACCGCCGGCCTCGTAGACGAAGCCGCGCAGCGTGGTGTCGATCGCGTCGCACATGAACCGTTCCAGGCGCGACCCGTGCAGGGCTCGCACGAGCTCCGGATCTCCGCTCGCGTCGGCGAGCAGCCAGCAGGCAATCGTGACGTGCTCGAGCGCTCCGCGCAGCGTGGCGAGGCGGTCGGGCGTGCCCACGAAGCACTCGACGCCGACCTGCTCGAGCGCGTCGCAGCGCTCAGGGGCGCCCGTGACGACTCGCACGGCGTGTCCTGCGTTGCGCAGATCGCAGGCAAGCCGCAGCCCTCTGCTTGCACCCCCCACGATCAGGACCCGCGCCACGACCTCATCCTATGGCCCCGCGGCGGCTCCGCCAAGCGCGCCGGTGGCGATGAGCGCCGCAGCACAAGAAAAGCGCAGTGGCCACAGTGAGCGCCGCGGCCGGGTGGGGCCGCGGCGCCCTGTCGAGGAGACCGGCACACTGAAGACCGTGTTACGAGGCGTGCTCGGGACGTCGCGGGAGAGGTTGGGTAACGACGCCCTGGCTTGACCCGTATGCGCGATCGTGCTCAGTCACTCACGCTCTTGCGATTGTCTGTCACCTTTCCGGCGGAGAACCGTCCCCCCCGCCGCCTTGTCAGCAAGAGAACAGAACGTATGTAAACACATATAGCAAGATATGTCAAGACCAGTCTTTTTGTCGCTCCTGCGGGCACGTACGCGCCCGCACACAAACCGGCATCCCGCAACGCCAACCTCCCACCACCGGCCTCCGCCCCGCGCGGAAGCCCCTCCAATACCATCCCGGATCGCGATGAGCGAGCAAGGCCAATCCGACGGGGACGTCGTGACGATGGACAAGATCGTGGCGCTGTGTAAGCGCCGCGGGTTCATCTTCCCCTCCTCGGAGATCTACGGCGGGGTCGGCTCGACCTACGACTTCGGCCACTACGGAGTGTTGCTGAAGGGCAACGTCAAGAGCGAGTGGTGGCGGGCGATGCTCTGGAAGCGCGATGACATCGTGGCGCTCGACTCGGCGATCCTGCAGCACCCGCGCGTGTGGGAGGCCTCGGGACACCTCGCTGGCTTCACCGACCCGCTCGTGGACTGCCGCACGTGCGGCCAGCGCTTCAGAGCCGACCACCTGGGAGACCTTTCGTGCGGGCGCAAGCCCTCCAAGCACCCGGGCGAGACCGATGACTGTGATCTGACCGAGGCGCGCGACTTCAACCTGATGTTCGAGACGACGATCGGACCGGTCAAGGAGTCGGGCTCGGTCGCCTACCTGCGCCCGGAGACGGCCCAGGGGATCTTCATCAACTTCAAGAACGTGCTGCAGTTCTCGCGCAAGAAGCCTCCCTTTGGGATCGCCCAGATCGGCAAGTCGTTTCGCAACGAGATCACGCCCGGCAACTTCATCTTCAGAACGCGCGAGTTCGAGCAGATGGAGATGGAGTTCTTCGTGCCGCCGGACGCGGCGCAGAAGTGGTTCGAGCACTGGCTGGAGGAGCGCATGCGCTGGTACGAGGAGCTCGGCCTGCGCCCCGACCATCTGCGCCTGCGCGTCCACGACCGGGATGAGCTCTCGCACTACTCCTCAGGGACGAGCGACGTCGAGTACCTGTTCCCAATCGGGTGGTCGGAGCTCGAGGGGATCGCCAACAGGGGCGACTTCGACCTCACGCAGCACGCGGAGTTCTCAGGCGAGAAGCTCGAGTACTTCGATCAGGTCACAGGCGAGCGCTACGTCCCGCACGTGATCGAGCCTGCCGCTGGCGCTGACAGGGCGACGCTTGCGCTCCTGGTGGATGCCTACGACGAGGAGGCGGTGCCGAGCGCCGCCGGGGACGGGGGCGGCGGGGGAACAGAGATGCGCACGGTGCTGCGCCTTCACCCGCGCCTGGCGCCGGTGAAGGTGGCGGTGATGCCGCTCGTCAAGAAGGATGGCCAGCCAGAGCTCGCACAGGAGGTGTACGAGGATCTGCGCGGGTGGATGCAGGCCGAGTACGACGAGGGCGGGTCGATCGGCAAGCGCTACCGCCGCCAGGACGAGATCGGCACGCCGTGGGGAGTGACGATCGACCATCAGTCGCTGGTGGATGGGACCGTGACGTTGCGCGACCGCGACTCGCTCGCCCAGGAGCGCCTGAAGATCGACGAGCTCGGAGGAGAGCTGCAGCGGCGCCTGACGGCGCCGTGGCGAACGCCCAAGCTGGGACCGTCCGAGGCCGAAGATCGTTAGCGTCCGGCACGCACCCCACACGTCCACCCGACACGCGACCGCTAGGAGAGAGATGGACTTCGACCTGACCGACGAGCAGCAGCTGATCCGCCAGACGGCGCGCGAATTCACCGACAGGGAGATCGTGGAGCGAGCCAAGCAGAACGCCCGCAATCACCACTTCGACCTGGAGCTCGTCAAGAAGATCGCCGACCAGGGCTACCTCGGCGCGATCGTGCCGCGCGAGTACGGCGGGGCGGGACTGGGCTATCTCGACTATGGCCTGGTCGTCGAGGAGATCGGCAGGGGTTGCTCCTCCGTCCGTACGGTCATCTCGGTGCAGACGTCGCTCGTGTGCAGCGCGATCCTCAAGTGGGGCAGCGAGGCGCAGAAGCAAAGCTACCTGCCAAAGTTGTGCTCGGGAGAGTGGCTCGGCTGCTTCGGGC
This sequence comes from Solirubrobacteraceae bacterium, assembly GCA_036275675.1. Lineage (GTDB taxonomy): Bacteria > Actinomycetota > Thermoleophilia > Solirubrobacterales > Solirubrobacteraceae > Palsa-744. Next base: position 4,450 of record DASUDH010000272.1, read on the forward strand.
TGACCGAGCCGGACACGGGCTCGGACGCGGCCAAACAGCGCACGCGCGCGAAGAAGACCGACTCGGGCTGGGTCATCAACGGCTCGAAGATGTGGATCTCGATGGGCGACTACGCGAAGGTCGCGCTGATCTTCGCCCAGACCGATCCCTCGCTCGGGCACAAGGGTCTCGCCTGCTTTCTGGTGGACACCGAGCAGGACGGGTACA